>NZ_JBLQUK010000010.1:0-120815 GCF_047872805.1 Qipengyuania sp. ASV99
CGGCGGGGTTATTTATCGCGCTATGGCCCCCCCCCCCCCGTGGGCGCGCCGAACCGCCCGGGGGGGGGGGGGGGGGCGCCGTCCGGGGGCCCACCCGCCCAACCCGGGGGGGGGCCACTATTGTGAGAAAACGCAACACCCGCCTCAGTTCGATGTCATGTCTATCGTGGGTGCGACTTCTGCGCCTTCGGTCACAGAGGTATAGGGGGCGAGCGGTTCTGCGCCGTGGATGATATTCGCACCGATCGTGTCGGGGAAGGTGCGGATCGTGGTGTTATAGGCGCGCACGGCTTCGTTATAATCGCGGATGGCGACCGCGATACGGTTTTCAGTGCCTTCGAACTGGCTCTGGAATGCAAGATAGTTCTGGTTGGACTGGATGTTGGGATAGGCCTCGACAGTGGCCAGCAGGCGTCCGATGCCCTGGCTGATTTGACCCTGCGCCGCTGCATATTGCTGCATCGCTTCGGCATCGCCAAGATTGTCTGCGGAGATGTTTACGCTGGTCGCCCGCGCCCGCGCTTCGGTCACTTCGGTCAGGATCGACCGTTCGTTGTCAGCCGCGCCCTGAACGATTTCAGCGAGGTTGGGGATAAGGTTCGCGCGGCGTTGAAACTGCGCCTCGACATCGGCCCATTTGGCCTTGGCTTCTTCTTCGGCCGCAGGAACCGAGTTTATTCCGCAAGCGGCCATGGTCAGCGACGCGGCGGCAACAAAAATCGCGCGTCCGAAATTGCGAAAATTCATATCTATCCCTCCAAAGAGCGCGCCATTGTTCAAGCAATAGCGGCGCGCTGAAATCTGTATTGCGGATATAGCACACCTGTTCCCCGGTTCAAGGACAAGCGCAGCGCCGCTGGCACTTGGCAGTTTGGCGTGAAGCTGCGAAAGACGCGTCAATCGGCACCATCTGAGGGGATCAACATGCTGTCAGAATTCAAGGAATTCATCGCCAAGGGCAACGTCATGCAATTGGCCGTCGCGGTTATCATTGGCGGGGCGTTTGCCACCATCGTGGCGTCGTTGACCGGCGAAATCATCATGCCGATTGTCGGTGCGATCTTTGGCGGGGCGGATTTCTCGGCCTATTTCATACTGCTGTCCGTGCCCGATGGGTATGAGGGTTCGACAACCGATTATGCCGCGCTGAAAGAAGCAGGTGCAGCGATGATCGGTTACGGCGCATTCCTGACTGCGGTGATCAATTTCGTGATCCTCGCTTTCATCATTTTCCTGCTGGTGCGTTACACGACAAAGGCGATGGCGCAGATCGAGAAGAAGGAAGAGGAAGCGCCTGCGGAGCCCGCAGGCCCGACCGAGATCGAGTTGCTGACAGAAATCAGGGATGCGTTGAGGAAGTGACAGCTTAACTCCCCTTCCTGTTTGCGGGAAGGGGATAGACACTTCATATTCAGGAATTGCGCGCTATATAGGCGCTGTCGGGCAACCGACTATGGCGATAAATTGCTGCGTGCAATAGGCACAACGGACCCGGGGGCAGTACCCGGCGGCTCCACCACCTCTCCCGGTATCGCGGGGGAAATGCTGGGGCCGAACCAGGATCGACGTGGGCTGAAAAGCGTAGTTTTTGCCCGGGCTGAGTAACCCGTAATAGGCTCATTCTCATAAGTGCAAACGATAACGAAGCACTCGCAATCGCTGCGTAATTTTAAGGCTTAACGGCCTGAATTTACAAAGCTAAGCGCGGTTGGACCGACCGGGCAACAGAACGGATACCGGGGCTCCGGGGGTAGCTAGCAACAGAAACCCCCACTTTTCTGCTTTCCTGATTTCAGCGGGTGTCGATCTGGGAACGACGGTCCTCCCCCAGCTCGAACGAAGGCGCGGGTAGCTAGCAACAGAAACCCCCACTTTTTGCGCTTTCTTGATTTCAGCGGGTGTCGATCTAGCAACGACGGTCCTGCCCCGGCCCGAACGAAGGCGCGGGAGCCGAGCAACACAATCCCCCACTTTTCCAATTCGTATTCTATGAATTTCAGGCCGATGCGTTTCGGTCGGTTGCTGCTGCCGCCCGCAATTCTGCCAGTTCCTTCTTTGCCTTGAGCGAATCGAGGATCGCCGCACCCGCCAAAAACACCGCGCCGGTGGTCGCCAGAAACAGCAGTTTGCCGCCAAATCCGGGGTATTGCGTAAGGTAGGCAGAGCCGCGCGCGGTCGCGCCCAGCGCCAGCGCGTAGATGATCACGAAGGCTTCAAACCTGTTCTTGATTACGAACAGCCTTCCGATCTTGCGCAGCATGGACTCTCCTTTGGCCCATCATCCCGGGCCTTAACCTTTGACGATGCACAGCGCGTGCCAAGTGCGGAAATGCGCCGGTCCAAAGGGTTAACGTGTGACGCAGTGTAAGCGGTGCCGACGCAAAGGCAAATGCGTTAACCTTCAATCATCGGTTCAGATCAATTCGCCCAGCTCCAACGCTTCCAGCAGTGCGGCGCGCGCGGCGATCACCTGTTCGGCCAAGTCCGCGTTGCCGATATCGGCGGGGTCGATCTGTTCGGGCCAGCGCGCGGCGATCACCTGTTCGATCCGGTCGGCCTTGCCCGCATCCAGCAGAAAGCGCGGATCGACGGTCACAGGGTCACATACGACGCGCAGCCGCAGACAGGCAGGGCCGCCGCCATTGGCCATGCTTTGGCGGACATCGACCGGGATTGCCTCGCGGATCGGACCGTTGGACGCCATCATCCGCTGGGCCCATGCCCAGACGCTGGGGCTCTCGCGGCATTCCTCGGGCACGATTAGAGCCATGCTGCCGCCGGCCCCGGACCCCGATCCGGGCAAGGTCAGCAATTGCGCGTTGAACAGATAGGTGCGGATCGCCTCGGCAAGGCTGACCTCGTCGGAGGGCACTTCAACCACTTCGAGCGCGGGAAAGGCGGCGCGGATCGCGGCATAGGCACCCTGCTGATCGGCGAAGGCCTCTGCATGGGTGAACAGCACGCGTTCATTGGCGACTGCAACGACATCGTTGTGGAACGCGCCCGCTTCGATCGCGGCGGGGTTTTGTTCGATGAACACGCATTTGCCGGGATCAAGCCCGTGGCGGCGCGCGACCAGACGGCTCGCCTGTTCGTGCTGGCGTGCGGGGAAGCGCCCCCCCGGTTTGCCATAGACGAACACCTCGACCCCGGCGCTGTCATGGCTGTCGCACAGCCGCATGTGATTGGCCGCGCCTTCATCGCCAAAGGTCGGCGGAACCGGGCCATGCAAAGCGAAATGTTCGCGGTCGCCAAACGCCAGCCTAAGCTGACGCAAAGTGTCCGGCCATTCCTGCGCGCGGTGGAGCATGGTGACGAGGTTGGCGGGCGTCAGATGGCAGCGCCCGTCTGCGGTGTCGGGCGCCGGGCTGACGGTGGCGGCATTGGCGGTCCACATGCTCGATGCCGACCAAGGCGCTGCGCGCAAGGCGGCATCCTCGCTGCCATCATAGGCCAGAACTTCGGTGAGCAAGCCGTTGGGGCGGGGCAGCGGCAGCAGGTATCCCTGCGCTCCCAGCCGCGTCAGATTGCCGCGCATCTTGGCCACCCCCTGAAGCGCAGCGGCGCGGGGATAGGACGGGTCGCCCCGGTGGCTGGCACTGGCAATATTGCCAAGGCTGAGCCCGGCGTAATTGTGGCTGGGTCCGACGATTCCGTCGAAATTGATTTCCTTCAGCGTCATCGCCCCACGCTCCAGATATTATCGCCCACGCTGACATCCAGTGCATCTGCCGAGGCCGCGTCGATAGCGATGCCGCCTTCACCGTCAAATTTGCGCGCCCCGTAACAGGCGCGGAATGTGTCGAGCCGCCCGGTTGCCAGTATGGCGCGTTCACCTTCGGCCAGATCGTGCGAGACCAGCTTTGCCTCGACCGAGTTCTTCACGCTGGTCACATCATCGGTATGCGCCACCATGCTGGGGCCGCCGTCGAAAATGTCGACATAGCCATCATAGCGGAACCCTTCGTTTTCGAGCATCCGCATCGCCGCGCGCCCGGTGGGGTGGGGCACGCCGATGACGCTGCGCGCGTCTTCCGACAACATCGAGATATAGACCGGATGTTTGGGCATAAGATCGGCGATGAATTGATTGCCGTTGATTGCGTTGAAATAATCGGCGTCCTGAAAACTCATGCCGAAGAACCGTCCTGCGACCCCGTCCCAGAATGGTGATCCGCCGCGCTCGTCGATAATTCCGCGCAGCTCAGCCAGAATCCGGTCGGCAAAACGCTTGCGGTGCATGGCGACGAACAGGTAACGGCTGCGCGCCAGCAGCAATCCCAGTCCCCCGGCGCGTTCATTGGGGTGAAGGAACAGCCCGCCGACCTCGCTCGACCCTTCGAGATCGGTCACCAGGCTCAGCAATTCGGCGCGCACCGTGCGGTCGAGCGCCTGCGAATATTGGGTCAGCGTGTTGAGCCGGTATGAATAGAACGGCCATTGCTGTCCCACCATGGTCATCAACTGGCAGGTGCCGCGCACCGCTTTCGTCTGCAGATTTTCGAGCACCAGCACAAATTGTTCATCGACCAGCGCGTCTTCTTTATTGGCAAATGCCTGCGCGGTGCGCTCTAGCTTGGTCGCCAGCGCCTTGCGATCGGGCGGCAGATTGGTGAAGCCCCCGCCGGTCAGCTTGGCCATTTCATACAGATGTTCCAAATCGGAAGGGCGCGCCGCGCGCAAGCGAAAGGTCAAGGGATGGCTCCTTCTGAGAGGCGCTGGATAACGCGCGCGGACAGCGCGGCGCGTTCGGCAAGGCTGGCGGTGATAAGAAATTCGTCGGCGGAATGGATAGCGCCGCCGCGCACCCCCATCGTGTCGACCACGGGCACACCGCAGGCGGCGATATTGTTGCCATCGCAAACCCCGCCAGAAGGTTGCCAGCGAATGTCCTGCCCCAGCTCTGCGCCGCATTGGCGCACCAGATCGAAGAGCTTCTGTGCCCGCGCGTCAACCGGCTTGGGCGGGCGCGTGACCCCGCCGTGGCGATGAGTGCCGACGCCGTGTTCGCGCTCAATCACGCTCAGAACCTCTTGCAATGCGGCGTCAAAGCTCTCCATCGCGGCGGTGGACTTGGGGCGGATGTTGAACCGCAGAACCGCGTGGTCGGGCACGACATTGTTGGGGCCGCCGCCTTCAAGTCTGGCGGGATTAATGGTGATATCCTCGCGCTCCATCGCCTTTAGCCGGAGGATCAGATCGGCCGCCGCGACGATGGCGTTGCGCCCGTCTTGCGGATTGCGCCCGGCATGGGCACTTTTGCCGGTGAAGGTGATCGAATAATTCCCGGTGCCGCCGCGTGCATGCGCCAGCGTGCCATCGGGCAGGGCGGCAGGTTCATAGGTCAGCGCTGCCAGCTTGCCTTGCGCCAACTCCGCGATCAGCGCGCTGCTCGCCAGCGATCCGGTTTCTTCATCCGAATTGATCAGAACATCATATCCCAGCGACCCTGCGCTGGTGGTGCTTTCAAACGCCAGCAGCGCGTGCAACATGACAGCGATGCCGCCTTTCATGTCGGCAACGCCCGGGCCGTTCAGCACGCCGTCTTCCATCCAGCGCAGGTTCTGGAACGGGTGATCGGAAGGAAATACGGTGTCCATATGCCCAGTCAGCAGGATGCGCCGATTGGCGGCGGGGCGCACCTTTAAAACCAGGTGCTGGCCATGCGGCTTGGCATATTCGCTGCCGTCCGCCGCAATCGCTGTGACCGGGGCGGGATCAACCAGATGCACCTCTCCGGGCAGGGCGGAAAACGCCGCGCCAAGCTGCTCCGCCTGCCGCGCCAGCCCGCCGAGATTGCTGGTGCCGGTGTTGATCGCGCACCATTGCTGCACCTGATCCAGCATCGCGCTGGAATCGAAGTTCGGGAGAATTTCGGATTTCATCGGGGACCACCTCTAGCGGGGCAATTCACTTGTTCCAAGCCGTTGCAATTGGCGCGGCTCTTGGCCATAGGCTGCCCGTCCTCCTCCCCGGGAACCGAACAGTTCGATTCATGAGGACAATAATGACAAGCATGACTGACCGCGCCGGGCTTTCGATTGATAGACGGTTGGTGGATTTCCTTGAAACGCAGGTGCTTGCGCCGCTTGGCCGCGATGCGGCGACGTTCTGGGACGGGTTCGCCG
Organism: Qipengyuania sp. ASV99; assembly: GCF_047872805.1. Taxonomy (NCBI): domain Bacteria; kingdom Pseudomonadati; phylum Pseudomonadota; class Alphaproteobacteria; order Sphingomonadales; family Erythrobacteraceae; genus Qipengyuania; species Qipengyuania sp. ASV99. The sequence continues at coordinate 6,129 of NZ_JBLQUK010000010.1, forward strand.
CGCTCCTTGCAGAGTTTGCCCCGCGCAACGCGGCGCTGCTGACGAAGCGCGAGGACTTGCAGGCGCAGATCGACGCTTGGCATATGGCGCGCGCGGGTAAGCCGCATGACGCGGACGAGTATCGCGCCTTCCTCGAAACAATCGGCTATCTGGTGCCCGAACCGAGTGAGTTCATCATTGGAACCGAAAACGTCGATCCCGAGATTGCGACCATGGCTGGGCCGCAGCTGGTGGTGCCGATCCTCAATGCGCGGTTCCTGCTGAACGCGGCGAATGCGCGCTGGGGCAGCCTGTATGATGCGTTTTACGGCACTGATGCGCTGGATGCGCCGCCCGCGCGGCCCGGCGGCTATGACGCGGATCGCGGCGCTGCGGTGATCGCTCGCGGGCGTGAGTTTCTCGATTCCGCGCTGCCGCTGGTCGACCAGAGCTGGGCCGATCTCAACGATGAGCACGACGGAAAGTTGCAGGACGAAAGTCAATGGGTCGGGCACACCGAGAAGGGCCTGCTGTTTGTCAACAACGGCCTGCATATCGAGGTCGTGTTTGACCGTTCGACTCCAGTGGGTGCAGGAGACAAGGCGGGCATTGCGGATGTCATCGTCGAAGCCGCGCTGACCACGATTGCCGATTGCGAAGATTCAGTCGCGGCGGTCGATGCCGAGGATAAGTTGCTGGCCTACACCAACTGGCTCGGCATCATCCGCGGCGATCTGTCGGAGAGCTTTGCGAAGGGCGGAAAGACGCTCACCCGCACGCTGGCGGGCGACAAGAGTTACACCGCGCCCGACGGCACCGAGCACAGCCTGCCGGGCCGCAGCCTGATGTTCGTGCGCAATGTCGGCCACTTGATGACCAATCCCGCGATCCACCTGCCTGATGGCTCCGAGATTCCCGAAGGCATCATGGACGCGGTGTTCACTAGCGCGATCAGCACCTTGGACGTCGAGGGACACGCCAAATACGGCAATTCCAAACACGGCAGCATCTACATCGTGAAGCCCAAGATGCACGGGCCGCAGGAATGCGCCTTCACCAACGACCTCTTCGACGCAGTGGAAGACCTGCTTGGCCTGCCGCGCCACACGATCAAGGTCGGCGTGATGGATGAGGAACGCCGCACGAGCGCCAACCTCGCCGCCTGTATCCACGCCGTGCGCGACCGCATCGTCTTCATCAACACCGGCTTCCTCGACCGTACGGGGGATGAAATTCACACCTCGATGCGGGCCGGACCGATGATGCGCAAGGGCGAGATGAAGGGCTCCGATTGGCTCAAGGCTTACGAGGCGCGTAACGTTGCCATCGGCCTGCGCCACGGCCTCTCTGGCAGGGCGCAGATCGGCAAGGGCATGTGGGCCGCGCCCGATCTGATGGGGCAAATGATGGTCGAAAAGATCGCGCATCTGCGTGCAGGCGCGAACACCGCATGGGTGCCATCGCCGACCGCCGCGACGCTCCACGCGCTGCATTATCATACAGAGAATGTGTTTGCGATCCAGCAGACCTTGCCCGAACCGCCGGGCCTCGACGCGCTGCTGACGATCCCGCTGGCGGAAGGCGTCAACTGGTCCGAGGCCGAAATCCGCGATGAACTCGACAATAATTGTCAGGGATTGCTCGGCTATGTCGTGCGCTGGGTCGATGCGGGCGTGGGCTGTTCCAAGGTGCCAGACATAAACGACGTGGGCCTGATGGAAGACCGCGCGACTTTGCGCATCTCCTCGCAGCACATCGCCAACTGGCTGCTGCACGGCGTCGTGAGCGAGGCACAGGTGATGGAGAGCCTGACGCGCATGGCCGCCAAGGTCGACGCGCAGAACGCGGGCGATCCGCTCTATGTGCCGCTGATCGGCAACGAGGACGGCGCAGCCTTCAGCGCGGCGAAGGACCTGATCTTCAAGGGGGTGGAGCAACCGAGCGGGTATACCGAACCGCTGCTGCACGCATGGCGATTGCGCAAGAAGGCAGGGTAAACCAATTGTCTACCGGATTCATCTAAGGTTCTCGGGATAGCGAATTCCGAGCGCTGGAGATAATCCGCATGGGCGACATTTTTGAACAGCTTTATCTGGCGGCGGTCAGCATGGTCAGCCTTGGTGTGTTCGGCGGCCTCGCTTTCTACATCATGCATGCCAGCCACTCACGGTGGCGCGAGTATGAGCTGTCGTATGCAGCGATTGCGCCGCGCGAGCCGACCGCAAAGCGGCTGGCTGGAATGCTGCGCATTGCGCCGCCGGGCTTTCGCTGGGGGCACCTGTCGGGCGAGTGGAAGTCGGAGCGCTATCCGCCGGTTGTGCTCGGCGTTCACCCCGACGGACTAAGCTTGACGATCGTCCCGCCGTTCAGACATGGCTGCCGCGACCTGTTCCTGCCGTTCGACAAGATGACAATCGAGCCAGCCGCATGGGACCTGATCGACAGAGCCTATGGCATCCAGATGGAAGGCGTTTGCAGCTTAGAAATCACTATATTTTCCAATGTCATGGAATGGGCAGCGGAGAAATCGGAGATCCTCAAACTGATGCTCCAACGCGCCGAACTGGTGCGCGGGCTGCAGCGCGCATGAGGCCGAAGCGATGACCCGCCGAATTTTCCGCGCCTACCTTGCCGGGTTGGCTGCGCTGGTGGCGTTTTCGCTCAGCCCATTCGCGGTGCTTGGCGGGTTTGTCGTGACAATATCGCTGTTTATCCCCTTGATGTTCATGCTGGCTGCCATCGGGGTTGAGGTCAAAGGGCAGACCATTGATAGCCTGTTGCTGGTGATTTTCATTGGTTTCAGCACGATCATGGCGCTGGCGGCGGGGCTGTGGTTTTACCGCGCCGCTGACAGAGCCGACAAAGGCGATGATGACGGGGCGCGTCGGGTTGCGGCAGCTGGCTTTACGCTGTTGGTAATCCCGGCAGTGATCTATTTCTTTTTCAATGCCTTGCCGGGCATCTGAGCCGCACTGTCTGAGCCAAGCACCCGCGCCACCCCCACGAATTCCACCACATTCACAGTTTCAGCCCGCCGCGTCTCGTCGATCCCCAGCGCCGCCAGCGCCTCCAGCGCGCCGGGCACGCCCTTGAGGCTCTGGCGTAGCATCTTGCGGCGTTGGCCAAAGGCGGCTTCGGTCAGGCGCTCTAGCATCCGCGCCGACACGCCCTCGGGCATTGTAGCGGCCACAACATGCACCACCGCGCTCATCACCTTGGGCGGCGGGGTGAAGGCGCTGCGGTGGACCTTCATCGCCAGTTTTGCACTCGCGCGCCACTGCGCCAGCACTGCCAGCCGCCCATAGGCATCGTCTCCTGCGGCGGCGACAATCCGTTCGGCGACCTCGCGCTGGAACATCAGGGTCAGCGATTGCCATTGCGGCGGCCATTCCTCCCCTGAAAGCCACTTTACGAACAGCGCGGTGCCGACATTGTAGGGCAAGTTGGAGGCGATATGAAACGGCGCGCCGCCCATTACCTCGCCATGATCAAGCTTCATCGCATCGCCTTCGATCACGGTCAGCTGGCCGGGGAAGGCTTCGCCCAGTTCCGCAAGCGCGGGCAAACACCGGCGGTCCATCTCAATTGCTGTGACCTTCGCTCCGGCGCGCAGCAAGGCCCGTGTCAGCCCGCCCGGGCCGGGGCCGACCTCAAGCACATTCGTTCCCGATATATCGCCGGGAAGCGCGGCGATCCGGCCCAGCAATTGCTCGTCGAGCAGGAAGTTTTGCCCCAGCGCCTTGGACGCGGACAGGCCGTGGCGCTGGATGACCTCGCGGATCGGAGGGAGGTCAGGCATCAGCTCGCGCCGCCGCCATTGTCCCCGCCAACCGGATCGCGGCAATCATCGCGCCGGGATCAGCCAGTCCTTTGCCCGCGATGTCGAAAGCGGTGCCATGATCGGGCGACGTGCGGATGATGGGCAGGCCGAGCGTGACATTGACGCCCTCGTCAAACTCCAGCGCCTTGATCGGGATCAGCGCCTGATCGTGATACATGCAAAGCGCCGCGTCATAGGTCGCGCGCATCCGAGGGGTGAACAAAGCGTCGCCGGGGATCGGGCCGATCACGTCGAAACCCTCGGTTTGCAAGGCGGCAATCGCGGGCGCGATGAAGCGCGCCTCTTCGTCGCCAAACTGGCCATCCTCGCCCGAATGCGGATTCAGCCCGGCGATTGCGAGGCGCGGCGCGGCAAGGCCGAAATCGCGTTTGAGCGCGGCGGCCACGATCCGCGCCTTGTGAACGATAAGCTCGGGCGAGAGCAGAGCAGGGACAGCGGCCAGCGCGACGTGCACTGTCAGCGGCACAGTGCGCAGGCTCGGCCCGGCAAGCATCATCACCGCGTCTTCGGGATCAAGCCCGCAAACCTCGGCGAGGAATTCGGTCTGGCCCGGATATTCAAATCCGACCCGGCCAAGCCCCGCTTTGCTGACCGGGGCGGTGACAATGGCGGCGGCGGTGCTGGCGATGGCGCAGCGGACCGCCTCGGCCAGCGAATGAAGCGCAAGTGCGGCGCCTTCGTCGTTGGGAGCGCCGGGAGTGTAGCGCGGGTCGCCGGCGGGGCCCTTCATCACGGGCAGGCCATCGGTAAAGGCCGCCAATGCCTCAGCCGGGTCGCTGATGACAACAACCGGACAGCCAATGCCGCAGTGTTCCTCCGCCGCAGCCAGCACATGCGCGCCGCCGGTCACAAAGAACGGCTGTGCGCCGTGCTTTAGCTGCAAATAGCTGCGCAGGATGATCTCCGGCCCGATCCCCGCCGGATCGCCCAGCGACAGAGCGAGCGGGAGAGGGGCCGATGCGTCAGCCAAGGCGCAGGCTCAATTGTATTCGATATAGGCGTCGTTGCGCAGATCGCGCAGGTAACGTTGCGCGCGCTTGTTGATGCGCTCTTCTTCGATCGAATTCATCACCGATTGGAAAGTCGGAGCGCCCGCATCCTCTGGATCGTCGCGTCCGCAGAGCATCAAAACGCGCACCCCGTCCTGCGGGCTGCCGAACGGCGGAGTAGCCTGGCCCACTTGCAGGTTGAGGAGAATATTCTGAAGCTGTTCGGGCAGTTGCCGCGCCTGGATTTGTTCGTTGGCGACCACGCTCGCGCCGAGCACCTGCCGGGCGCTGTTGGCGTCCGAGCAACTGCGCAAGGTCTGAACAAAGCTAGCAAATTCATCAATCCGGGCGTTGGCGTCGGCTTCGCGTGTGCCTTCGGGAAAGGCGATCGAGATCTGGATCAGACTGAGCATGGCATCGCGCGGATCGGCGGTCAGCACCTGCTGTTTGTCGATCAGATAGATAATCGTGAAGCCGCCGGGAATCTCCAGCGGGCCGACCAACTGACCGGGCTGCATCTGGCGCGCGGCATCGGCCATTGCCGGCGGTAGGGTTCCGAGCCGCAGAAAGCCGGTATCACCGCCAACCACCGCTGTGGTTGCTTCGGAAAACTGGCGTGCATAGGCGACGAAGCTGCCGCCCTGCTGCAATTGTTCCATGATCCGCTGCATGTTTTGTAGCACCGCGTCGCGCGTTTCCGCGGTGGCGTTCATGTAAATCTCGCCAAGCCGGTATTCCTCGGTCCCGCGCGATGCTTCAAGCCGAGCGAGCACATCGTTCACTTCGTCCGCGGACACATTGATGAAGGGCGTAATGTTCCGGCGCAGCAGGTTCTCCCAAGCCAGTTCCCCTTCGATCTGGCGCTTCAACGCGGCGGGGGATGACCCGATGGAAACGAGATATTCGTCCATGCGCTGAGGGTTCTGGCCGAAATTCTGTGCGGCAAGCTGTTCATAGGTCTGTTCGACCTGCGCCGGTTCGACTGGCAGTTCAAGCGCGGCGGCAGCCTGAATCTTCAGCGTTTCGTCAATCAGATTGCGCAGCACCTGCAAGCGCAGACGTTGCAGTTCCTCATCCGAAACTTCCGCCTCTGATGCATTGGTGACGAGCGATACGCGCTGATCGATGTCGGTGCCGGTGATGACATAGCCGTTAACCACCGCTGTGGCGGTGCGTTCATTGGGATTGTCGCTGCCATAAACGGTGAAATTTTCTGGAATGCCCAGCGGGTTGTTGGAGGTGGGCACCGCCGTTGTTTGCGCGGCAATAGGGGCCGCAAAACCGGCGGCCATGATCGCGCAGCCGATCAGCCCCGCCGACACAAATGATCCACAATTTTTTGAAAATGCCTGCAACGTCACGCTTTGGTTTCCCGATTTAGTAAATGTCTTGCCGCACGCCGCCCCGTTTGCGCCAAGCTTGACCCAGATCCAGCGGATGCCGCCCTCTGGCTTAACACTAGCTGAGCGCTCCGGGCGGTCCCTTAACCGCTTTTCCTCGCGCTGCCAACGCGCGCGTCCGGTTTGGCCCCGCAATAATCACGCTGTCGCGGATTACTCTGGCCTAGCGAAAGCCAAGATTGCGCAGGGCGAAGAACACCTGAAACGAATTGCCGCGTTCGGCATCGCCCGCGCTGATGAAATCGCGCCGCCAAGTTGCACCGAATTCAATGCAATCATCGCGGTAGGCCACGCCCAGCCGGGTGCGGATCGGTTCGAAGCCGTCGGGCGCGAACACCGGATCTTCGGCGGCGCTGGTCAGGTTGAACACGCCCGATCCGAACACTGACCAATTGCGCCCGATGGTAAACCGTCCGGCGGCGCGCAATTCCTCGCGGTCCTGCAAATCCTCAACTGTTTGAATATCGCGGTTGAGCCGCAGATAACCGATTTCGATGTAGTTGCGCTGCGAGCCGATAGCAGCGTCGATTTCGTTGCGGCGCAGCGCGAGATTATCCTTGTCGATGCGAAACCGGTGAGTGAAGGACAAATTGTTGCGCAGCCGCACTTCGGTGCGTCCGACAAAGTCTGACACACGTTCGGACAGGCCGGTGCCATCGGGGAATATGTTGCGCTGATTGGAAAAACCGAAGGATTGCCCGATGGTCGATTTCACCCGCCAGCCGGGTTTGTTCAATTCCCAGTCAATGCCCAAAGTAACGCGGGTTCCGTCCTCGACCCGGTCATATCCGGGAAAACGGTTGAGCGAGAACAGGTTGGAATCTTCCAGATCGATCGCGCGCGCGTCTTCATTGGGTACTTCGAGGTTGCGGATCGGCGGACTGGCGACGATCTGCACGCGCGGTTTGATCACCTGCGTGCCGCCAAAAGCCTCACCCACAAACGGCCATTCGATGTCGATTGCAGCGGTGGCCACGCCGCGCGCGCTCCAGCCTTCGGTGCCGCGATAGACCTGCGTCAACGTCGCCAGAGTGTTTTCCGTATTGTAGAGATCGCCGCGCACCAGCCCGGTCAGCGTGACCACTTGGCCCAGCGCGGTCAGTCGCCGCAAATCCCACCGTGCCCCGGCAAAGGCCCGCTGCGTATCCTGACCTTCATCACGGATCAGGCTAAGCGTGTTGAATTGCAATTGCAGATCACCGCCCAGCACCGGATCGTTCAGGACCCGGCGATAATCGAGCGCGGGAACCGCCAGCGGGATTTGTCCCTGATCGGCGTTGATCCTGAGCGTCTGGGTCGCCCAGCCAGCGATGCTGAGATAGGAATTGTCGTCAATCCGTTCCAGATTGACGGTCGAGCGCAGCCGGTCATCTCGGCTGATGTCATACCGGCGCAGGAATGTGCGGTCGCTCGCCAGCCGGATCGACCCGGTCAGGCTCCATTCGGGTGAGAACAGGAATTTGCCATTGGCAAACACATAACCGCGCAAATCGCTGGAGGTGGTTGGTGCCGCGCCAAAGTTTGAAACCCGGTTGCTCGAAGTGGCGTAGCCGGTGATCTGATAGGCACCCTTTTCGGTCAGATGTCGCCACTGTGCAGTGGCCATCGGCGCAGCATCGGAGTAAACTGACGCGCCCAGTGTAAGGTCCTTGTTATCGGCGAGCCGCCAGTAATATTCGCCGCGCAGTTCCAGCCCATTGACCTGATCAAAGCGGATATCGGGCACCAGAAACCCGCTTTCCGCGCCGCCATCGGTGCGAATGGCCAGGCCCGGCAGTGGCACCAGCCGCGCGCCGAACAATTCCAGCACCGCGCCGGTAAAGGTCACGCGCGCCGCTTCGGGATCATAGGTGACCCGGTCTGCCGTGATCCGCCAGCTTGGGTCGGTATCGCAGCCGTCCTCTCCCGCCACGGAGCAAGCGGAATAGGCGGCATCGGTCAGTTCTACGGTGCCGTCCTCGCTGCGCGCTGCCGAACGCGCGGCTAGCCTGCCTCCGGTGCGCAGTGCCAGCAACAAATCGTCCATCGCACCGGCTTCGAATTTATCATTCAGCGCCATGCTTTCGGTGAAGATCTGATTGCCGCTGTCATCGACAAAGCGGACATTGCCGCGCGCCTGAATTTCGCCGGTGGTGCGGTTCCATACGACTTCATCGGCGCGCACCGATCCCCTGTCGCTGCGCAGGACAACCGCGCCGCGCGCGGTCACGGTGTCCGCATTATCGTCATAGGCGATCTCGCCCGCCTCAAAACCAATGCGCTGCGATGGTGCGATTGGCGGGTCCGATGCGCCAATAATATCGGCTGGTGCATTGTCCTGCGCCGTCGCCGGAACTGCGCAGGTCAAGGCGGCAAGCGCCATCGCTCCAAACGCCAGCGGGCTGGTCATACAGGGCAAGAATGTGCAGCGGGCCGCGTTTTCGCCAACCCTGTAGTGTCCCGACATGGCTTGCCTATTGCACCGCTCGCGCCTAATCGCAATCGCCATTCCCGGGGCGCAATTTGATCCAGGATCAATCGTGCACAATGATGGTCCGGGCGGTCCCCACGGCGGCTTTCGCGCAAAGCCGATGAACAACCGGAGCATGCATGCACATCCATTTTACCGACACTTCTCCCGCCAATATCCGGCTGATTGCTCGAATTGTGAATCAGGGCGATGCACTGGCGGATCTTGATCCAGCGATGGCCGACGGTGCGCCCGCTGCGCGATTCAAGGGCAGTGCAGGGCAGGTGTTCGAGGGTTTCACCATGCATGATGGTGCTTTAAAACGCATGGCAATCGCCGGTGCGGGGGAGCGCGATGCGGAAGCAGACAAGCGCGTGCATCACCTCGAACGCGCTGGGTCGGCGTTGACCGCGAAATATCTGCGTTCGGGCGAGGCGGCGATGGTGCTCGACCTTGGCCATGCCGGACTTTCGGGTGAGGAGGCGGCATCGGTGCTGCTGGGCGTTCGGCTGCGCGGCTGGGCCTATGACAATTACCGCACCACGTTGTCATCGGACAAGAAAGTCACGCTGGAAACGGTGCATGTGATCGGCGCGCCTGCAGGCACGGCAGAGGCGTGGGAGACCAAGGCTGCGCTGGCGACTGGGGTGGAATTTACCAAGCGGCTGGTCACTTTGCCGCCCAACATCCTGTATCCTGAAAGCTTTGTGGCGCTGTGCGAAGAGGCGTTTGTCGGGACCGGCGCCGAAATCACCGTGCTCGATGACGATGCCATGGCCGAATTGGGCATGGGCGCATTGCTGGGCGTAGGGCAGGGGTCGCGGCGGCCCTCGCGCCTGCTGGCAATCCGCTGGAACGGCGGCGCTTCGGGAGACAAGCCAACCGCGCTGGTGGGCAAGGGCGTGACCTTCGACACTGGCGGCATTTCGATCAAGCCTGCTGCCGGAATGGAAGACATGAAATGGGACATGGGCGGCGCGGGCGCGGTTGCGGGCGGTATGCTGGCGCTGGTTCTGCGCAAAGCCAAGGCGAATGTCGTCGGGGTCATAGGGCTGGTTGAAAACATGCCCGATGGCAACGCCCAGCGGCCCGGCGATGTCGTCACCACCATGAGCGGGCAGACGGTCGAGGTTATCAACACCGATGCCGAAGGGCGGCTGGTGCTGTGCGACGCGCTGCATTGGACGCAGGAGCAACACAAACCTGCCCGGATCGTCGATTTCGCCACGCTGACCGGGGCGATGATTATTGCGCTGGGCAATGAACATGCGGGCGTTTTCGCCAATGATGATGATCTTGCCGGGCAATTGCTGAGCGCGGGCGAGGCCACTGGCGACAAATTGTGGCGCCTGCCTATCGGCCCCGCCTATGACAAGCTGATCGACAGTGCGATTGCCGATATCAAGAACGTTGGCCCGCGTCAGGGCGGATCTATCACCGCAGCGCAATTCCTCCACCGCTTTATCAAGAAGGGCACCCCCTGGGCGCATTGCGACATTGCGGGCACGGTATGGTCGGAAAAGCCGGGACACAGCTGGGACAAGGGCGCGACCGGATATGGCGTGCGCCTGATCGACCGCTTTATCGCGGATCTTGCGGAGTAGTTTCGATGCCGAAAATGCGGAAGAAATCCGATCTTCCGTCAAAGATTTGCGCGACTTGCGGGCTTCCCTTTGCATGGCGAAAGAAATGGGAGCGCGATTGGGACAACGTGCTCTATTGCTCTGAACGCTGCAAAAAGGGCAAGGCTGCATCGCTATGAAGGTCGATTTCTGGCAGATTTCGCGCGACCCGGCTCCCAAAGTCGTCGCTCTGATTGCGCAGCGGGTAATGGATGCGGGTGAGCGGTTGTTGGTGGTCAGCAGCGATGCCGCACAGCGCGACGCTATCTCGCGCGAGTTGTGGAAAGCGGGGCCGGAGAGTTTTCTCGCCAATGGCGACGCCTCCGCCCCCGGCGCAGAACGGCAACCGATCCTGCTTTCGGCAGTCCCCGACCCTGTCAACGGCGCCAGCCATGTGATCTTTGCCGATGGCGAATACCGCGAAAGCACCGGATTTGCCCGCGCGTTCCTGTTGTTTGACGAAGCCACCGTTCAGGCCGCGCGGGCAATCTGGAAATCACTCGACGATGCAGAGGGCCTTGAACGCGCCTTTTTCCGGCAGGATGGCGGCAAATGGATCAAGGTCGCCTAAACCCCCTCCTGCGACCGAGCTTGCGCAATAGGGCATGATCGGCAAGAATTGTGCGATCATAGGGGAGGATCAACATCATGCGGTTTTTGACCATCGCCATTCCTGCCGCCGCTCTGGCACTAAGTGCCTGCGGGTCGGAAACTTCGGGCGAATTCACCACCGAGGACGGTGAAACCGGCGAATACACGATCGATCAGGAAAGCGGCGCGGCCAGCATGACGATTGACACGCCCGATGGAGAGGTGTCGATGCGCAGCGGTGCGGATGTGCCGCTTGACCTGCCAGCAGGCTTTTCGTTGATATCGGGCGCGAAAGTGATCTCCAACACGGTCGTCGATCAGGCCGACGGCAAGGGCACAATCATCAGCTTCACATCGGAAAAAGCGCCCGAAGCAATCGCCGAATATTATCGCAAGGAGGCCGAGGCCGCGGGCATCGACATCCAGATCGAAACCAGCATCAACGGCGGCAAGATGCTGGGCGGAGAGGGGCCATCGGGCACAACCTTTTCGGTGACCGCATACCCGTCGGATGATGGCACAACCGGCCAATTGCTGATCGGTGAAGGTGTGGGTTAAACGCGAACTTTCGCTAATGCTTGAATTGCTGCGCTGCGAAGGCTAGTTGCCCGCCGGAAATCACCCCGGTGCGACACTGCACATCTCATTCAAGGAATACAGTCATGGCGGTCACCCGCACCTTTTCGATCATCAAACCCGATGCCACTCGCCGCAATCTTACCGGCGCGGTCACCAAGATGCTTGAGGAAGCTGGCCTGCGCGTCGTCGCTTCCAAGCGTATTCACATGACCCGCGAGCAGGCAGAGGGCTTCTACGGCGTCCACCGTGAGCGTCCGTTCTTTGGCGAACTGGTCGATTTCATGATGAGCGAGCCGGTGGTGGTTCAGGTTCTCGAAGGTGAAGACGCCGTTACCCGCAACCGTGACATCATGGGCGCGACCAACCCCGAAAACGCCGAACCCGGCACAATCCGCAAGGAACTGGCGCTGTCGATCGGTGAAAACACCGTCCATGGTTCTGACAGCGAAGAAAACGCAGCAATCGAAATCGCATTCTTCTTCAGCGACAACGAAATCGTCGGCTGATCGAACTGACCTGAGGCATTCGAAGGGCCGTCTCCGCGAGGAGGTGGCCCTTTTCACTTATCCCGCCTCGGCAAAGCGCGCCAATTGTGCCGAATGCGCGTGGTGGTTTCCGGTTTCGCTTGCCGCCATCATCTTCCGCATCGCGGCAAGCGCTGTGGGCGAAAGGTTGAGGCCCAATTCGGCGTAGCAGCGGCGCATGGCTGCCTCCCAGTCGGCGTTGAGATCATCGAAAGCCAGCCGTGCGAGCGGGCCGTTCCAATCGGCAAGCGCAATGGCAATACGCGCCTCACGCAGAGCAATCTTGTGCTGCCAGCGCGCCTCGATCGCGGCGAGATCGCAGCTGTCGGATTGCACCGCCATCTGGTTCGCGGCGAGCGACACGGCGCTGCGCAGCACCGCGCCGTGCTCGCGGTGGGCAAGCACCAACCGGGCATCAGGGAACTGCGCGAGCAGAACAGGCAGATCCTCGGCAAAGGCGGGCACTTTCAGCACGCGCGGCAGTCCCGCTACGCCGCGCGTCGCGGCGTCAGTGCGCAGGATGCGGGCAAATTCGCGGTAGATCGGGGCGGCCCCCCGCGCCTCGCTCCACGCGCTGTAGCTCGGTATGTGCCACTGCGATTCGTAGATCGAATGGTGCAGCGCCGCCGAAATCCACGCCAGTTCCTCTTCGACCCCGCCTGCCGTCATTGGGTGAATCGACTGCATCCACGGATTGAGCGCGCCGAGCATCGCCAGCTCCAGCGCCGCCTTCACCCGGTTCATGGCGAGCGGGGCGGGGACGGGGTGATAGGCATCGCAATAGCGGGTGTGCGAATGCGCCGGATCGGCTGCAAGCAATTGATGAATCCGCGTGGTCCCGCTGCGCATATGGCCAATCACAATAATCGGCGGGGCAATCGGGGTGTCGAGCAATTCGGGCCGACGGGTCCAAAGAGCGCCGAATGCAAGGCGGTTCTTCACCACCCTTAGCAATTGCCCATAGGCCATCGCCCGGCCCAGTGCGTTCAGGTCAGCTTCTTGGTTCACAGCAGCAATCAGCCGCGTCAGCCGCTCGCGGAAATCGGCGACGTCTTCGGGACTGCGCCCGCCGCTTTCAGCCGCCGCGCCAAGCGTTTTTGCCGCCAGCGTCCACAGCGCATCGGCGCGGAGTTCAGGCGCCGGAAGCCAGCCGCGTTCCCATGCCCGCGCCAGAAACGCATTGGTCCGTTCAGCCAGTCTGCCGCGCGCAAGTGGATGAGGGCGGACCGGCGCTGGCATCAAAACATATCCGCGGCATCGTGCAACCGGCTGAGCCGCGTCGGGGCCACGCTGCGCCAGCTGCGCTCCAGCCAATCGGCAACATGGTCCCAATCGACGCTCGCCCGGTTGAGGATCACCCCAACCCATCCGCTTGCGCCGTAATAGGCGGGCTTGAAATAGACCTCGGGCTGGGTTTCGACGAGGTTCAGCAATTCGTCCATGCCGCCGGTTTTGACGAGCACCGCAATATGGCGCGAGCCATGATGCTGGTCGGCGAAATGGGCGAAGAACTTGCCCGATTTTTCGGAGCCGACCCGGAAGCCGGGGGAACCATGGCTTTCGCGTTCATGCACTTCGGGCAGAGCGAGCGCGATCTCGCGCAGCTTGGCAAAGAGATATTGGGGATCGGTCCCGCGCGCGACATATTCTGCGACGGCGCGCGGATAGAGCTGATGTTCTGCCAGCTTTACGCGAGCGCTGAGCGTAGCGGGCGTGTCACCCATAGCAATGGCAACGCGGGCCTGCGCCAGCACCTCGCCCGCATCGAGCTCCGGCGTGACCAGATGGACGCTCACACCCGCATGGCTGTCGCCCGCTGCAATTGCGCGGACGAAGGTGTTCAACCCCTTGTATTTGGGTAGCAGAGAGGGGTGGATGTTGAGCATCCGGCCCGCCCAACGCTCCACAAACCCGTCCGACAGGATGCGCATGTAGCCCGCCAGCACAATGGTGTCCGCGCCCGCTTCCAGCGCTGCGGCTTCCATCGCGGCATCGTGGTTCTCGCGGGTCATGCCCTTATGGGCGAGGGCAAAGGTTGCAATTCCCTCGGCCTCGGCCAGCGCCAGCCCTGCGGCTGCGGGGTCGTTGGAGGCGACCAGAACCACCTCGTATGGGCAGTCCCCAATCCGGCTGGCATAGAGCAGCGCGGCCATGTTGCTGCCCGCGCCAGAGATCAGGATGGCGATGTGGGTCTTGTCAGGCAGCGGGTCAGGCAAGATGCGTCGCGCTCCAATCGCTCTTGGCCGCCCATGTCTCGATACTGCCGCGCACCGTGCAGCCTTTTGCGCTCGCTTCGATACGGCCAACCGGGAACACGGTTTCTCCGCAGGCTTCGAGCCTTGCGGTCACATCGGCGACCTTCTCCGCCGCCACGCTCAGCACCATGCCCACCCCGCAATTGAAGGTGCGCGCCATTTCCTCAGGCTCGATATGCCCTTGCGCCTGTAGGAACGCCATAAGACGCGGCTGTGGCCACAAATCGGCATCGACCACAGCATGCGCGCCCTGCGGCAGGATGCGCGGGATGTTCTCCAGCAAGCCGCCGCCGGTGATATGAGCAAGGCCATTGATGAGCCCTCCTCGGATCAAGGGTAGCAGGCTGGAAACATAGATTCGCGTCGGCTCAATCAAGGCATCGATCAGCAGGCGTTCCTGATCGAACAGGGCGGGGCGGTTCAGTTTCCAGCCCTTGTCCGCCGCCAGTCTGCGCACCAGCGAGTAACCATTGGAATGCACGCCTGACGACGCCAGCCCGATCAACACATCGCCCGGCGCGACCCGTGCGCCGGTCAATTGCTCCCCGCGCTCCACCGCGCCGACGCAGAATCCGGCAAGGTCATAGTCGCCCGGCGCATACATCCCCGGCATCTCTGCCGTCTCACCCCCGATCAGCGCACAGCCTGCCTGCTTACAGCCCTCTGCGATCCCCGCGATCACGCGCGTGGCAACGCCGTTTTCGAGCCTGCCGGTGGCGAAATAATCAAGAAAGAAAAGCGGCTCTGCACCCTGCACGATCAAATCGTTGACGCACATGGCGACCAGATCAATGCCGACGGTGTCGTGCCGGTCATGCTCAATCGCCAGTTTCAGCTTTGTCCCCACACCGTCATTCGCCGCAACCAGCAAGGGGTCGGAATATCCGGCGGCTTTCGGATCGAAGAACCCGCCGAAGCCCCCCAGTTCACTGGTCGCGCCGGCGCGCGCAGTGGCCTTTGCGAGCGGGGCGATTGCCCGGATCAAGGCATTGCCCGCGTCGATGGACACGCCTGCATCGGCATAGGTGTAGGGGGAGTTTGGATCGGTCATGAAGGGGGGTTTAGCCATTCATGCTTGGAATTCCACTCGCCTTTGGGCAAAGGACGTCAAGATTTCCCCGATGACAGCGACTTTGCCCCTTTCCCGCTCTGCTTTGAGCCCTCTGCGTTCCGCCGCTGGCGGTGCGCGCTGGATTGTGGCGGCGTTGCTGGCGCTGATTCTGCTGGGCGGAGGCTACGCTTTCGTGTTGGCGCAGGTTTCGGGGGAGCGCGGCATCGCCCCCACCGCCTCCAGCGCCGATATCGAAGTGCGCGGGATCAAGGTCGATACGCGCGGAGAAACTGCCGAAGAGGCTCGCAATCTTGGCTGGCAACAGGCGCAGCGCGAGGCGTGGAGCAGGGTGGGCGGGCCTGCAATCGCCGACGGACAGCTATCCAGCATGGTTTCTGCCATCGTCATTGAGCGCGAACGGCTCGGCCCGAAACGCTATGTTGCGACGCTGGGTGTGACCTTTGACCGGCAGCGGGCGGGTCGTTTTCTGGGCGGCGCAGCACAGGCGCGCGCCTCTGCGCCGATGCTGCTGATCCCGGTAACCGTTAGCGGGGGTGCCTACACCACTTTTGAGACGCGCAATCCCTGGCAGCGCGAATGGGCCGAATTCAATCCGGGCACCAGCCGGATTGCCTATGTCCGGCCATCGGGCGCGGGCGGTGATTCGCTGCTGCTCAACTATGGGCAATCGGGGCGGCGCAGCCGGGCTTGGTGGCGGATCACGCTCGACCAATATGCCGCCGCTGACGCGCTCGTGCCGATTGCCCGGCTGGAGCATCAATTTCCCGGCGGACCGATTCGCGGAACCTTTACCGCGCGCTATGGCCCCGACAGCAAAGTGCTGGAAAGCTTCACCATGGACGCGGGCGGTCCCGGCGAATTGCAGGAGATGCTGAGCAAGGCGGTCGAACGGATCGACGGCATTTACGAACAGGCTTTAGCAAGCGGCAAATTGCAGCCTGATCCGACTTTGCGATTGGGCGGATCGGGAGAGGTTGATCCGGCGATTGCGCGGCTGATCGAGATCGGGCGGGCGATCCGCGCGCGCGATTCTGCCGCGGCTGCGCAGGCTTCGGCAGCGGCGACCGGGCCTGCCGTTGATGTTCCGGCTGCTCAGGCCACGCAGGCACCTGCGATTGTGCGCAGCATCGTGGTTCAGTTCGCTACCCCCGATGCAATCACTTTCGACGCCGCGCTGTCCTCTGTGCGGCAAGTTCCCGGCGTGCGCGCCCTGGCAGTGACCAGCACCGCAATGGGGGGCACATCGGTGATGAGCGTCAGCTATGGCGGGGAGATTGGACAACTGGCCGCCGCCTTGCGCGAACGCGGCTATAACGTGCGCGAGGGTGCCAGCGCGCTCGCCATTTCACGCTGATCGCGGTGTCTGGCAATGGCGCGCCGCCCTTCCGATAATTCCACAAGGCAGATCGCTCTGCCCCTGTCCTCGGCCAAGGCAAAGGACCCGGCGCGGATCGTCATTGGCGACGCCAACGCCCATGTCATCGAGGCGTTGCAGGCCTCGGGCACTTGGCCGTTTCGCACCGCCGTGCTGACCGGGCCAGGCCGATCAGGCAAATCGCTGCTGGGCCGCTGGGCGGCGGGGCAGGGAATCGAAGTGATCGACGGCGCTGACGCGAAGGGCGAGGCAGAGATATTCCATCGCTGGAACGCGGTGCAGGATGGCGGGCCGCTTGCTGGTCAGCCCTTGCTGTTGATTGCGGATAGCACGCCTTGGGATATTGCCTTGCCCGACCTGCGGTCGCGGCTTGGCGGGTCGTTGCAACTGGCGATTGGCGACCCTGATGATGTGATGGCCGCGCAGATGATCCATGCCCACGCAGAAGCCCGCGGACTGACGCTGGCCGAGGGTGCGGCCGATTATCTTGTGCCACGCACCCGCCGCAGCTTTGCCAGCATCGAAGCGCTGGTAAGCACGATTGACCGCATCAGCCTTGAACGCGCGGCCCCTGCCACCATGTCGGTTTGGCGGGCCGCGCTGGAAGCCATTGAAGGGCCGCGGCAACAAAAACTGTTGTAGCGCGCATTTGCATTTCGCGCGCTTTGGTGAAAGGTTATGGAGCATGTTCAGCAGGCTCACAGTGTATCTGGAATCGATCAGAGCGCGCGACCCCGCGCCGCGTTCGCTTTGGGAGATACTGCTGTATCCCGGCGTATGGGCGCTGGGTTTTCACCGCGTTGCGCATTGGCTGTTCAACGCAAAGCTGTATTTCCTGGCGCGGTTCGTGAACCATTTCAGCCGTTTGCTGACCGCGATCGACATTCACCCCGGTGCAATTATTGGCCGGAATTTCTTCATCGACCACGGCTTTACCGTTATTGGCGAAACCGCTGAGATAGGCGATAATGTCACCATCTATCAATGCGTGACACTGGGCGGGACCAATCCAACCAATGGCGTCGGCGGCAAGCGTCACCCGACATTGGCAGACAATGTGATCGTCGGGTCCGGCGCGCAGATCATCGGGCCGATTACGGTCGGGGAACGCGCGCGCGTCGGCGCAAATGCGGTGGTTACCGATGATGTGCCCGCAGGGGCGACGATGGTCGGTTTGAAAGCGCGTTCCACGTTGGTTCCGGCGGAGGAATGGATCAAGGAATTCATTCCCTATGGCACCCCTTGCGAGGATTCCGAGGGCAACAAAGTCGATTGCATCGAAAAGCTCGAAGGCGAACTGAACGCGTTGCGCGCGGAAATCGCAGCCATCAAGGCGGCGAGTATCGGTGCGGCGGTGGACCCTGCACATGCTTCGATTGAGCAGCCCAAGAAGAGCGGAACTGACAATTGATGAAGGGCGAGGCGGGCTCCGGTTTGGCGGGCCAGATCGTCGCGTTTCCCAACAATTCGGCGGGCCATTCAGCCGGTCAGGTCGGCTTCGACCGGGCCGAATTGCAACGCATCCTCGATCTTTATGGCCGCATGGTCGCCGCCGGGCAGTGGCGCGATTATGCGATGGATTTTGACCGTCACGCCGCCAGTTTTGCCGCCTATCGCCGCGCCGCCGAACGCCCCAACGCAAGGGTGGAAAAACGGCCCAGCCTGCGCGGCAAACAAGGAATGTACACCCTGTTTGGCGAACACGGTCAGGTGCTCAAACGCGGATCAGACCTCTCCAACGTCCTCGCGCCGATGGAGCGCAAGCTGGTGAAGGTCGTCGATTAGGCGGCGCTTTGAACGGGCGCTGCAAGCGGCTGATCTTCGGTCGCGGGCAGTTTCGACTGAAGATTGTCTGGTAAGCCGCTCACCACCGCGCGGCGGATCGGTTGCCAAAATGCCGAGAGGCTGAGCAGGGCGGACCCAATGACCAGCGCCGTCAGTGCAAAGCCCAGCTCCACCGCGCCAAATTCGCGGAACAGGAAAGTCAGCGCGAACAGCACATAGGCGAGCGCCGATACCAGCAGCGCGCGGCGGTCGATTGCCAGCGCCACCAGCCCAAAAGCGACATAGACCGCCAGCACACCCACCGCTGCGGCGATGCCAAGATTGTCTCCCTCGGTCACGCCCAGCAGCGCGAATATCGGATGCGCAATCATCGGGGCGGCAAGCAAGTGGAGCCAGAACGCGACATCGCTCCGCCGGGTGATCCGCTCCCGGTCCGACATGTCCCAGCGCATGGCGAAGGCCCACACCCCGAGACCGGCAACAAACACCAGAGCAAAAACCACGTTTTCATTGATGGTATCCGGCCCGATAGCGGCGAGAATCAGGGCAATAACCGTGCTGGCGATCGCCGCTGCACCGGCGGCAACGGTGATCGGCACCATGAAACGCCGCCAATGGAGCAGCGCAGCCCCCGCTGCGACCAGCGCCGCCGCCGAAATCATCAGCGCACCGGCCGTATCGCTGCCATCCAATGCAAGCGCCATCCCCGCTCCGAACACGGTGAAGAACACTCCGCCTACAAATGCCAGCAGCAGCAGAATTGAAGGCAGCGCCATGCGCCGCTTGAGCGTAAAGAACTCGGACAGAGGCCATGCGATGACGGCAACCAGCAATCCCGCCAGACACGTCTGCAGCGCATCATTTAGTTGCCGCGCCGCATTCCACGCTGCCATCGCAGCATCGTCATCGGGGGGAGACCCATTCGCCCAGTCCCAGTTTTCGAACGGATAGGGTGGCACCGTCACAAATTGGCCAGCAATCGCCTGGCCAATCGCTCCGACAGCGACCAGCAGTATCACGATCCCGATTGCCACGAAAATATCGTTGAAGCTGTTGATCAGCTTGAAGCTTTCTTCCGAACCGCGCGGCAATTCGCGCAGCTTTGCGATATGCATGCGCAAACCAGCTGCGGCATCGGCGCTCATGGCACCGGCCTCGACTGCGGAATTGATATCGTCTTCGCTGTACATAGCGGGCCTAGCCTCCAACATTGGTTGGCAATGGCTAGGCCCGGTGTGTTATCCTGTCAATACAGCAAGGAGGTTATCCGCGCGTGCTGCTCGGGCCGGTGCCGGTGACTTTCTGCATTGCGCGAAGGATATTGCCCGACTGTTCGCTGCCCGATTGCGGGGCGACCAGGTTGGTGAAGGAATTGATTTCTTCCCACCTTGCGGCAAATCCTTCGACCGTGCGGTCTTCTTCCTTCAGCCATACGGCGTCGTTCATCACGGTCCACGACGAATGATAGCCGCCAGCCCCGGCACCAATGATAGCGTTGGAGGGTGCGTCTTCGCTGACGAGGAACAGCGCCGCCGGAACCACGTTTTCAGGTGCGAACAGCTTGAAGGCTTCTTCGGGGAAGAGGTCTTCGGTCATCCGCGTGCCGGCCACTGGCGACAGCGTGTTGACCTTGATGTTGTATTTCGCGCCTTCGAGTTGCAGCGTCTTGGTCAGTCCGGCGAGGCCGAGCTTGGCGGCGCCGTAGTTTGCCTGACCGAAATTGCCGAACAGGCCGGTCGACGAAGCGGTCATCAGCACGCGGCCATAGGCCTGTTCGCGGAACAGATCCCAGCACGCCTTGGTCACGAAAGCAGAGCCGGTGAGGTGCACCTTCAGCACGAATTCGAAATCTTCCGGGCTCATCTTGTGGAACGTCTTGTCGCGCAGCACGCCGGCATTGTTGATGAGAACGTGGACGCCGCCCCATTTTTGCTTGGCGTCGGCGACCATCTTTTCCATCTGATCGTATTCGGTCACGCTGCCGCCGTTCGACACCGCTTCGCCGCCGGCTTTCTCGATTTCTTCGACGACCTGCAACGCCATGTCGGAATGGCCGGTGCCGTCACGCGACCCGCCAAGGTCGTTGACGACCACTTTGGCCCCGCGTTTTGCCAGTTCAATCGCGTAGGCGCGGCCCAGACCGCCGCCAGCGCCGGTGACGATTGCGACCTTGTCCTTGAAACTGATGCTCATGGTTAGTGATCCTTCCGTGCGTTATTTTTTGAGTGGGGCCCGCTTTACGCGCGCGTAAACTGTATCTGGCGCGCTGCGTGGCATTTTCTCTGCTGCGTTGCAACAGCGCTTTGCATTGGGGCACGATGCCGTAGGGTCAGCCGCAAGCCTATAGCGCTTCCAAGGCAGAAATCAGGCCGACCAGCGAATCAATTACCGCATCAGCGCCCAATTCATGCGGCGGTTTGTCGCAATATCCATAAGCGGCTGCGATCACCGGTACTCTCGCACCGCGCGCGGCTCTCACATCATACGTGCTGTCCCCGACAAAGGCAAAGCTACCGGGATATGCGGGGTCCTGGGCGCAGCGACGCTGCGCTTCGATCACGGGTTCGGGATGAGGCTTGGACAGGAATGTCCCGTCGGGCCCCTTGCCCATGCTGTCGCCGCCGATCACTGTTTCAAAGGGCGCGATAAAATCCAACTGAGTCAGGATCGAGCGCGCGAATTCTTCGAACTTGTTGGTAACAACCGCCAGCTTTACCCCGCGCGCGGTCAATTCCGCTACGACTTCGCGCGCGTGCGGGTAGGGGACGGAATGAACCGCATTGTGCTCGGCATAATATTTCAGCATCGCCTTGTAGAGCGCGCGGAAGTCCTCTTCCGGCATACCGCCCTGTGCATCTACAGCGCGCGCCAGCATGATCTTGGCCCCGCCGCCGATCAGATCCTTGCTGCTGCCCACCGGGACGGGATCGAACCCGCCCAGATCGAGCGCATGGTTCACCGCCGCGCCCAGATCGCGGAACGTGTCGAGCAAGGTGCCGTCGAGGTCGAACCCGACAGCAGCAAAAGGAAAATCGGCCATGCGCGCTGCGCTGCGCCAAGCGACTTAAAACCGCAAGCATTTGCTGCCAAGCGCGAGCGGGATTAAGGGACAATGCATGACTGATTTTGCCGCCATCATCCTTGCCGCGGGTAAAGGCACCCGCATGAAAAGCGATCTGCATAAAGTGCTGCACCCGATCGCGGGTAAGCCGATGCTGATGCATCTGCTCGGCAACCTTGCCGAACTGCAGCCGCAGCGCACCGTCGTGGTTGTGGGCGACCGCCGCGAACAGGTCGATGCGGCACTGGCAGGGCAGGGGGTTACAACCGCATTGCAAGACCCGCAAAACGGAACCGCCCACGCCGCCTTGCAGGCGCGCGCGGCGCTGACGGGCTTTACCGGCAATATCCTCGTCACCTTTGGCGACGTGCCGATGGTGCAGGCGGACACGGTGCGCCGCTTGCTCGGGGCGCTGGATGGGGGCGCGCAGGTGGCGGTGCTGGGGTTCCGTCCGCCCGATGCGCTCGCCTATGGCCGCATCATCGCGGACGCCGACGGGACCGTGCACAAAATGGTCGAGTACAAGGACGCGAGCGCGGAGGAACGCGCGGTCGACCTTTGCAATTCCGGGCTGATCGTGGCGCATTCTGGCGATATGTGGCCGCTGCTCGATGCCGTGGGCAATGACAATGCGCAGGGCGAATATTACCTCCCCGATGTCGCCACCGGCGCGATTGCGCGCGGCGACCGGGTGGTGGTGGTCGAATGCGATGCCGATGAAGTTGCCGGTATCAACTCGCGCTCCGAACTCGCTGCGGCAGAGGCCCGCTGGCAGGCCGCGCGGCGATTGGCGGCGATGGAGGATGGCGCGACTTTAAGGGCGCCTGAAACCGTGTTCTTCTCCCATGATACGGTCTTGGGCCGCGATGTCACGATCGAACCGCATGTGGTGTTCGGCCCCGGCGTTACCGTGGCGGACGGGGTGCATATCAAGGCTTACTCGCATCTCGAAGGCGCGCGCCTTGCCACTGGCGCTCAGGTCGGCCCCTTCGCCCGCCTGCGTCCCGGCGCGGTGCTGGAGGAAGGCAGTTTTGTCGGCAATTTCGTCGAGGTCAAAAACGCAGTTCTGGGGCCGGGAGCGAAAGCAAGTCACCTCAGCTATCTGGGTGACGCGACGATTGGCGCAGGGGCAAATATCGGGGCGGGCACGATCACCTGCAATTATGACGGCTATTTCAAATATCAGACTGTGATCGGGGAGCGCGCCTTTATCGGATCGAACAGCGCCCTGGTGGCACCCGTCACAATTGGTGCGGATGCGATTGTTGCGGCTGGCTCCACCGTCAGCCGAGATGTGGCGGCGGGCGAGCTGCGCATGGTGCGCGCCGAACAAATGGTCAAAGACGGCTGGGCCGACCGATTTCACGACACGATGAAAAAGAAGAAGGCGGCAGCGAAGAAGGATAAATGATCATGACCCCCATCCTGCTCACGGCCAGCGTAAAGCATGGCGAGGCGCTCAGATTTTACCGCGATGTGATGGGGTTTGCGCTTGTCGACGATAATCCGTTTTCGTTCGAATTCGATGCCGCTGGCACCATGCTAAGGGTGCAAAAGGTCGAGAGCTTTGTTCCGCACCCTTTCACCGCTGTCGGTTGGCGGGTGGAGGACATCGCCGCCGCGCGGGATCGGCTCGCCGACCGGGGTGCCGTTTTCCTTCGGTTTGAATTCATGGAGCAGAATGAGCGCGGCATCTGGACCGCGCCCGGCGGTGCAAGAGTATGCTGGTTCAAAGATCCGGACGGCAACACTCTTTCCCTCACGCAGTGGGATGGATAGCCGGTCGCCGCTGTTTCACGCATCTTGCAAGTCACTGGTGCACGAACCTGCGCCGGTGGAATATTCGCGCTCCCATTCCTCGAACTCGCTGCGGCTGAGCAGATAGCGCTCGCGCGCTTCGTGAAAGCTGATCGCACGGTCGTGCACCGCGCGCACCACATCGGCTTTGCGCGCCGATGACCAATGGACCTTGTGGCTCTTTGGCAAGCCGTATCGCTTGATCGCATCGGCAATCGAAATGTTGCTGGGGTAGGCCATGATAGTCTCCATTGCGCGTTTGTTGCAGCGAGGATTGGCCCGG
This sequence comes from Qipengyuania sp. ASV99, assembly GCF_047872805.1. Taxonomy (NCBI): domain Bacteria; kingdom Pseudomonadati; phylum Pseudomonadota; class Alphaproteobacteria; order Sphingomonadales; family Erythrobacteraceae; genus Qipengyuania; species Qipengyuania sp. ASV99. The sequence continues at coordinate 29,731 of NZ_JBLQUK010000010.1, forward strand.
AGACTTAACAAGGGCTTTCCAAACACGGTTAATTCGGTGTTGATGACACTCTATGTGCCCGGCCTGCGACGAGACGAGCGCAAACTGTCGGAGCGTTTTACAGCCGCCAGATTTTTCCAGCAAAAAGGGGCGGCCTCGTTTCCGGGGCCGCCCCTGTTCTGGCTCTGAGTCGGGCCTTCAGGCGCCGGTCATTCGTCCATCAAACGCTGCATCAGATAGATATATTGCAGCGCCTGCAATTTGGCGCGCTGTTCATTGTCGACCCCGCCGGAATGCCCGCCGGTCGTGTCTTCATAGTAATAATAGGGCTGACCCAGTTCCGCGAGCCGCGCGGCACCCTTGCGCGCATGGGCGGGGTGGGTGCGGTCATCGGCGGTGGAGGCCCACAGGAACGGGGAAGGGTAATCCACCCCTTCGCGCAGCATCTGATAGGGCGAATACCCTTCGATCCAGGCGCGTTGTTCAGGGATGCGGGGGTCGCCATATTCCCCGATCCACGATGCGCCGCGTCCGATCAGATGATAACGCAGCATGTCAAACAGCGGGATCTGCACGATCGCCGCGCCGAACAAATCGGGCCGTTGAGTAAAGGCGGTGCCGACCAGCAGTCCCCCTTGGCTACCACCCTGAATGCCGAGATGCTGCGGGCTGGTGAAGCCGCGGTCCACCAGATCCTGACCCACGGCGATGAAATCGTCCCAGGTGCGCTGTTTGTTTTCCCGGATCGCAGTCTGGTGCCAGCCGGGTCCAAATTCGCCCCCGCCGCGCAAATTGGCGAGCACATAGGCGCCGCCGCGTTCCAGCCACAGCTTGCCCGTGGAACCAAGATAGCCCGGCAGGCGCGGCACCTGAAACCCGCCATAGCCAGTCATCAGAACAGCGGTCTCGCCGTTCATTGCCATGCCCGCTGGCTTGACAATGAAATAGGGGATTTTGGTCCCGTCGGCGCTGGTGGCCTCGTGCTGCTCAACCTCCATGCCCGCCGGATCGAAATAGGCGGGTGATGTCTTGAGCACTTGCGGCGCGCTGCTGCCGTCGGAATAATACAGCGTGGTCGGTTCGAGGAAGCCGGTGACCGTGTACATGATCTGGTCGGTTTCATCGGAACTGGCCGCAATGCCCAAAGTCGCATTGTCGGGCAGTGCGACCGGTTCGCTCACCCATTCGCCATTGGTGAAGTTGAACTGCAGAACTTTGCCAACGACATTATCGAGCAAGGTAACAAACAGCGCATTGCCGGTGATCGCGCCGCCCCGTTTGGTTTGGCGTTCAGCAGGAGCCCAGACCAGTGTCTTGGCCGCGCCATTGGGATTGGCCTTCCATTCCTCCAGATCCATCGCGATCAGGCTATCGGCGGGGAAAGTCTGCCCATCCACGGTCCAATCGACATCGGTCGAATAAAGCATATGTCCATCGACGATCCCATAGGGATTGGCCTTTTTCGGTATGTCGAGCTGCAACCATTCGCCGTCTTTCTCGATGAAATACTCGCTTTCGTGGAAACTGACGCCGCGCCGCGCCATGCGCGCGTGAATGACCGCGTCATTGTCGCGCAGCAGATAGGCTCCAGACGACACATCGCTCGCTGCGCCGCGATAGATTTCGGGCGCATCGGCAATATCCGTGCCGCGGGTCCAAACGCGCGTGGTGAAGGGATATTCGCTGTCGGTCAGCGTCCCCTCGCCAAAATCGCGTCCCACCAGCAGCGTGTTCTCATCGATCCAGCTGACCCCGCCTTGGCTTTTCTGGTCAAGCACAAACCCGCCTTCGACGAACTGCTTCGTTGCCGTGTCAAATTCGCGCAGGATGGTCGCATCCTCGCCGCCATCGGACAGCGCGATCATGCATTTGTTGAGCGCGGGCGGCAGGCAGGAAGAGCCTTGGTAAACCCACTCCTTGCCATCAGCCGCTGCCAGGGCGTCAATATCCAGCACCACTTCCCATTCAGGCGCATCGGTCTGATAGCTTTCCAGCGTGGTGCGCCGCAGCAGCCCCTTGGGATTGTTCTTGTCCTGCCAGAAATTGTAGAGACCATCGGGACGGAAACTGACGAAGGGGATGCGGTCTTCACTGTCAAAGATGGCGAGCGCTTCGGCCTTGAGCGCGGCGAAACGCGGATCGGTTTCGAGAACTGCCAGCGTTCGCTCGTTTTCGTTATTGACCCAGGCGAGCGCCGCTTCGCTACGCGCCTCTTCAAGCCAGATATAGGGATCCTGTTCGGGTCCGGGTACACCGTCAACCACGGGAGTTTCCATGTGACCATCGGCGGCGGCAGTGGTTGCAGCGCCAATCGTCATGACGGCTGCCAATGCGAGTGTAGAAACAAGTTTCAAAAGTCCTCTCCTTGGGGGCAAGTGCTGCGTGCCTGTGTGCCGGGGAAGCGGGAGAATGTGAAGAGCAGACCGGGCGGTTTGTCGATCAGATCGATACGCCGGGATAAAAGTCGAAATATTCGAGATATTCGCGCGGTAGTTCGATCGGATAAAGCATGCCGGCATAGGCGGCCACGATTGCGCATCCTGCGATTGGGCCAAGCATCAGGGCAAAGGCGTGCCAGCGCGCTGGACGGCGGAAATGCAGTGCGGTCAAAAGGTGGCTACACAGGCTAGTCACTGCCAGCACGTAATAGGGGGCAAAGCCATATTTGAGCGGAGCGAGCAAAAGCGTGCCCGCTGGCCAGTAAAAGTTGGTGTCGAGGCCGATAATCAGCCGTGTGATGACAGCTGAAGCGGTGTGATTGACGATGAAGATCGCCAAGTAGGCGCCGCTTGCAAACTGGAGCCAGTGCCACGCGCCCTTGCGCTTGCGCCGCGCGATTCGGCGCAACAGCGTGATGCCAAGCGCAATCTGCGCGGCAAGTCCTGCGATCAGTCCGGCTTCGATCAGCGGGAATTGATAGATAAGTCCTGTTGCCCGCCGTGTGGCCGATTGCCCAGCGATGCTGCCTATCGCAGCAAAGTGCGAGGCAAAATGCAGAACAATGAAGATCAACAGGAAAGCGGCCAGCGTGCGATGGGCTTGAACGGCGGAGCGGAGCATGGCAGTTCCTTAACTGGACAATAAATATCCGGATAAAATATATCCAATTAAGGAGTCAAGCGTGCAACTGTCCAAGGGGATCGAATGGTCCGCCCATATCTTAACCGTGCTAGCGCTGGTGCCGCCGGGGAAGGGGGTGAGCGTCGATGCGCTGGCGGACTTCTTCGAACTGCCCGGCGCTTACCTATCAAAGCAGATGCAGTTGCTGCGCCGCGCCGGGATCGTCGAATCGCTGCGTGGCAAGTCCGGAGGATACCGGCTGGCGCGCAATGTCGATGCAATCACCTTGCTCGATATCGTGCGGGCGATAGAAGGGCCGATGCCTGCCTTTCGCTGCACTGAGATCCGCCAGAACGGGCCGTGCGGGCTGCAACGCGAGGATTGCAAGCGTCCGTGTGAGGTGGCTTCGGCCTTTGCCGAAGCAGAAGATGCCTATCGTGCCGCGCTCAGCGCGCGGACAATTGCGTCGATCATGCAGGATGCCGCATCCAATGCCAGCCCTGCACATTTGGTCGATATCGCCAACTGGGTGCAGCGCCAGCTCGCCTGAAAACAAAAGGGCGACCTGTGCGGCCGCCCTTTGCACTTTTCCAATGTCAGGAAAAATCAGCCTTCGACATGCTCCGCGAGCACCGTGAGGCCGTTTTCGCCGACCTCGGCAAAGCCGCCGCGCACTTCGATCATTTCGGGCGCGCCGCCTTCGGTCTTGTAGACCTGCACCGCACCGTCGCGGATCGTGCTCATGAAGGGCGCGTGGCCTTCGAGCACGCCGAATTCACCTTCGGTGCCGGGGACGACCACCATGTGGACGTCCTCGGAACGGACCAGCTTGGCCGGAGTGACGAGTTCAAAGTGAAGAGCCATCGGACTTACGCGTCCTCTGCCATCGCAGCGGCTTTTTTGACCACGTCTTCGATGCCGCCGACCATGTAAAATGCCTGCTCGGGCAGATGGTCATATTCGCCGTCGACCACCGCCTTGAAGCTTTTGACAGTGTCTTCGATCTGCACGAACACGCCGCTGATACCGGTAAACACTTCGGCTACGTGGAACGGCTGAGACAGGAATTTCTGAATTTTCCGCGCGCGCGCCACGGTCAGCTTATCCTCTTCCGACAGCTCATCCATGCCGAGGATCGCGATGATGTCTTGCAGGCTCTTGTATTTCTGCAGCGTTTCCTGAACGCGGCGGGCGGTTTCGTAATGCTCCTGACCCACGACGCGCGGTTCGAGCACGCGGCTGGTCGAATCGAGCGGGTCAACCGCCGGGTAGATGCCCAGTTCCGAAATCGCGCGGTTGAGCGTGGTGGTTGCGTCAAGGTGAGCAAACGAGGTCGCCGGTGCGGGGTCGGTAAGGTCATCGGCAGGCACGTAAATCGCCTGAACCGAGGTGATCGATCCCTTGTTGGTCGAGGTGATGCGTTCCTGAAGATTGCCCATGTCGGTCGACAGGGTCGGCTGATAGCCCACTGCCGAAGGAATACGGCCGAGCAGCGCGGACACTTCCGAACCCGCCTGGGTAAAGCGGAAGATGTTGTCGACGAAGAACAGCACGTCCTGACCTTCTTCGTCGCGGAAATATTCCGCCATAGTCAGACCCGAAAGCGCCACACGCGCGCGCGCGCCGGGAGGCTCGTTCATCTGGCCGAACACCAGAGCCACTTTGGAGCCTTCGCTGGTGGCGTTGCCATCGGCGTCCTTGGCGATAACGCCTGCGTCGAGGAATTCGTGGTAGAGATCGTTGCCTTCGCGGGTGCGTTCACCAACTCCGGCGAAGACTGACACGCCGCCGTGGCCCTTGGCGATGTTGTTGATGAGTTCCTGAATCAGCACGGTTTTGCCCACGCCCGCGCCGCCAAACAGGCCGATCTTACCGCCCTTTGCATAAGGAGCGAGGAGGTCGATCACCTTGATCCCGGTCACAAGGATCGCGGCTTCGGTCGACTGGTCGACAAAGGCAGGGGCTTCGGCATGGATCGGGGAGGTTTTCTCTGCGCCAATCGGGCCGCGCTCGTCAATTGCCTCGCCGACGACATTCATGATCCGGCCAAGCGTCTTGGGGCCAACCGGTACCGAAATCTGCGCGCCGGTGGCGATCACTTCGCTGCCGCGCGTGAGCCCTTCGGTGGCGTCCATCGCGATGGTGCGCACGGTGTTTTCGCCGAGGTGCTGGGCAACTTCGAGAACGAGCGTCTTGCCGTTGTTCTTGGTCTCCAGCGCGGAGAGAATCGCAGGCAGTTCACCGGGGAACTGCACGTCGACGACAGCGCCGATGACCTGGCTGATGGTGCCGTTGGTGGTCTGGTTGAGAGCGGGTGCGGTGGCCATTATGGTTTCCTTAGCCTTCGATTAAAGCGCTTCTGCGCCAGCAATGATTTCGATGAGTTCGGTGGTAATCGCGGCCTGGCGGCTGCGGTTGTATTTGATGTTGAGGTCTTTGATCAGGTCGCCCGCATTGCGCGTGGCGTTGTCCATCGCGGTCATCGACGCGCCTTGCTCCGATGCCTCACGCTCCAGTAGCGCGCCGAACAGCTGCGTCTTGACATAGCGCGGCAGCAATTCTTCGAGAATTTCCTCTTCGCCCGGCTCATATTCGACCACGGCGTCGCCCGCATCGCTGTTCTCGGGAGAAGGGACCGGGATCAGCTGATTGACGGTCGGGTTCTGCACCAGCGCCGACTGAAAGGTCGGATAGATCAGATGCGCGACGTCAAACTGGCCCGCTTCGAACATGCCGATGATCTCAGCCGCGATTGCGTCGGCTTCTTCGAAACCCGGAGTCTTGACGGTGCTGGTGTCGAAACCGGTGCCGATCAGGTTGGGATATTCACGTTTGAGCGGGGCGCGGCCCTTCTTGCCGATGAGATAGAATTCAACGTCTTTGCCGTCAGCCAGCAATTCCTGCGCCTTGACCTTGGCGGCCTTGACGATGTTGGAGTTCAAACCGCCGCACAGGCCCTTGTCGGTGTTGACGACAACCAGCAAGTTGCGCTTGTCTGATCCGGTTCCGGCGAGCAGTTTCGGCGCGGCATCGCCCGAAACCTTGCCCGCCAGGCTCGCCATCACCGCAGCAAGGCGTTCCTGATACGGACGCGCGGCCTCAGCCGCAGCCTGTGCACGGCGCAGCTTGGCCGCCGCGACCATCTGTTTGGCCTTGGTGATCTTCTGGGTCGATTTGACCGATTTGATCCGACCTTTGAGTTCCTTGAGACTTGGCATCTCTTCAGCCTTCCAGCGGTTTCACTTCGACCAAAACCGGATCGGATGCGAGCCAGTTCTGATATTTGGCGAATACGTCTTTTGTGTAGTCTTGAGCATGATGATAATCGAATGCTTCGCGACCGGTCCATTCTTCGAAAATCGTTATCGTGCTTGATCCATCGGCGTGCCGACGCGGTTCAAATGCGATGCACCCACTTTCCGCACGCGTAGCCGGACAGATGGCAGTGACCGCTTGGCAGGCTTCCTCCATATACTCCGGCTTTACCGTGATGGTTGCAAGAAAGGTCAGAGTCACTGGGTGCCTTACGCGAACTGTTTGGCGAAAGTTTGCAGCCCGGCGACGACTTTCGCTTTGGTGTCGTCCTCGAATTTGCCGCTGTTGCGGATTTCGGCGAGTACCTCGGGATGTTCGCTGCGGAAATAGGCGAGCATCTGCTCTTCATATTGACCCACGCGGTTGACCGGCACGCTGTCGATATAACCGTTGGTTCCGGCAAAGATCGACACGGTCTGCTCTTCAAATGGCATGGGCGAAAACTGCGCCTGCTTGAGCAGCTCGGTCAAGCGCGCACCGCGGTTCAGCAGTTTCTGAGTCGCGGCGTCGAGGTCCGATCCGAACTGCGCAAACGCCGCCATTTCGCGGTATTGCGCAAGGTCGAGCTTCATCGAGCCCGAAACCTTCTTCATCGCCTTGGTCTGGGCAGCACCGCCGACGCGGCTAACCGAAAGACCAACGTTGATGGCCGGGCGGATGCCCTGATAGAACAGGTCGGTTTCAAGGAAGATCTGGCCGTCGGTGATTGAGATCACGTTGGTCGGGATATAGGCCGACACGTCGCCTGCCTGCGTTTCGATGATCGGCAGCGCGGTCAGGGAGCCGCCGCCTTCCGACTTGTTCATCTTCGCCGCGCGCTCAAGCAGGCGGCTGTGCAGATAGAAGACGTCACCCGGATAGGCTTCGCGGCCCGGCGGGCGGCGCAGCAGCAGCGACATCTGACGATAGGCAACAGCCTGCTTGGACAGATCGTCATACACGATCACGGCATGCATGCCGTTGTCGCGGAAGAATTCACCCATCGCGCAGCCGGTGTAGGGGGCGAGATACTGCAGCGGAGCGGGCTCCGAAGCGGTCGCGGCAACCACGATGGAATATTCCATCGCGCCGTTTTCTTCTAGCTGCTTCACGATCTGCGCCACGGTCGAACGCTTCTGTCCGACGGCGACATAGATGCAGTAGAGTTTCTGCGATTCGTCATCGCCCTGATGCGCGTCGCGTTGATTGATGAAGGTGTCGATGGCGACGGCGGTTTTGCCGGTCTGACGGTCACCGATGATCAGTTCGCGCTGGCCGCGGCCGACAGGAACAAGCGCGTCGATCGCCTTGAGGCCCGACTGCACCGGTTCGCTGACCGATTCGCGCGGAATGATGCCGGGCGCTTTGACTTCGACGCGGCTGCGCTGCGTAGTTTCGATCGGACCCTTGCCGTCGATCGGATTGCCCAGCGCGTCCACGACGCGGCCCAGCAAAGCCTTGCCTACCGGAACGTCAACGATCGTCTCGGTCCGCTTGACCATGTCGCCTTCTTTGATTTCGGCGTCAGAGCCGAAAATCACAACGCCGACATTGTCGCTTTCCAGGTTCAGCGCCATGCCCTGAACCCCGTTGGCGAATTCGACCATTTCACCGGCCTGCACCTTGTCGAGCCCGTGGATGCGGGCGATCCCGTCACCAACGGACAGCACCGAGCCGACCTCGCTCACCTGAGCCTCGGTGCCGAAATTGGCGATCTGGTCCTTGATGACCTTGGAGATTTCTGCTGCGCGGATTTCCATGATTGTAGTCCTTTAAGCCTTCATGGCCTGGGAAAGCGAGTTGAGACGGGTGCGGATCGAGGCATCAATGCGCTGCGATCCAATGGTGACGACGAGCCCGCCCAAAAGTTCGGGATCGACGTCTGCTGTTAGCATGACGGTGCGGCCCTGACGGGCGGTAAGCTTGTTCTTCAGCGCAGCGATCTGTTCGTCGCCGAGCGGGTGCGCACTGGTGACGGTGGCGGTGACCTCACCGCGCTGACCGGCGGCAATCGCTTTGAACGCAGCGATCATTTCGTTGAGTTTCGACAGGCGGCGGTTGCCCGCCAACACGCCAAGGAAATTGCTGGTCAACGGCGAGAGTTCGAGCAACTTTGCGACCGCCGCGATGGCCTGAGCCTGCTCGCTGCGTGACGATTGCGGGTTGGTGGCAGCGCCGCGCAAATCGGCCGATTCACTCAGCGCCTTGCCAAGCGTATCCAGGTCCGATTCGACAGATGTGACCGTACCGGCCTCGCTGGCGAGTTCAAATAGAGCCGAGGCGTATCGCCCTGCCAGGCTAGCCCTAATACCGGCGGAAATATCCACGCGCTGTTTGTCCCCTGAGAGGAATGAAAAGTTCGATGCAGCCTATCCGGCGACTGGATACAGAAATGCATCTTGGCCAAGGCTGGCGCGCGCCTAGCAAAGGGGTTGTCAGGATGCAAGCGGTGCCGTCCCCAAGAATGCTATTGTCCCGCACCAGCAAGCCGCGTGGATGCTCAAACTGCAAGGCACTTGCACAGAATAGCAATTCTGGTGTATATCCTGACCGATTGGTAAGTGGAAGTTTGAGGGAGAGGAATTCATGCAGTTTACACCAATGGCGCCGAACTGCGGGGTTGAGGCCTCTGGAGTCTCGCTGGCCAATTGCAGCGACGCCGAAATGCAGGCGATCAAGCAGGCCATTTTTGAGCACGGCGTCGCGGTGTTCCGCGATCAGGAATTTTCCCCCGAAGACCACATCGCTTTCGCCAAGCGCTGGGGAGGGATCGACATCAACAATTATTTCCCGCTCAACGACGCCTACCCTGAAATTGCGCTGGTAAAGAAAGAGGCCGATCAGCAGACCAATATTGGCGGGGCTTGGCATACCGATCATTCCTATGACCAGATCCCGGCGATGGGTTCAGTGTTGGTGGCGCGCGATCTTCCACCGTCTGGCGGAGATACATTGTGGGCGCATATGGGCGCGGCCTATGATGCGCTGCCCGATGCCATCAAACAGCAGATCGAGGGGCTGGAGGCATTCCACACCGCTGACCATGTATATAAGGCCGATGGCCTTTATGCTCAGACCGATATGGGTAAGGAACTGCGCGGGCAGGACATGAAAACCGGAGCGATCCATCCGGTTGTGATCCGTCACCCGCAAACAGGGCGCAAGCTGCTCTATGTCAACGGCGGCTTCACCATCCACTTTGTTGGGCAAACACGTGAACAAAGCCTGCCACTGTTGCAAAAGCTGCTGATGGCAGCGTTGACAGGTGACAACCAATGCCGACTGGAATGGCGACCGGGCACGGTGGCGATCTGGGATAACCGCACAACCTGGCACAATGCGCTGAACGACTATCAGGGCTATCGCCGCGAAATGCACCGCATCACATTAAGCGGTGAAGCGCTGGCGGCCTAGGGCCCTGACCCTAGCTGCTGTGGCTATAGCGGCAAGTGCGACGGACGCTCACTCCCCGCCGATCATCCCGGCCCGCTTTGGTTCGCAGCTGTAGACCAGCCGTTCATTCGGGCGGTCCGGCAACAACGCCAACAGGGCGCTCTGCTGCTCGCCCAGAGTAATCTGGGCATTGCCGACGCCGCAGGCCGGGGGGTCATATTCGTCCCGCGCCGCGCGCGCCGCCTCAATCTGGGTGCGCCCAAGCAGGTACCGATCGGTGCGGAATGTGCGCGTGTCCGGGTCATAGGTGTTGACCGAGACTGCGGCTTCATCGTCCGGCACCAACACCCGCGTCCATTCGCCGCTAACCATGCCATATTGCGTGCGGCTATTGACACATCCGTCGGCATTCCAGTCAAATTCAACATCATCGGTGCGCGCTCCGGTGATGCGGCTGCGGTCGGGCACCAAGGTGCAAATCAGCGTGCCATCGCTAACCAGCGCTGTCGAAGGATCATCCCTGGCGGGCTGTTCGCCATTTTCGCCCATGATCGTGGCAACGCGCTCCTCAATTTCGTTAAAGCCGGGCCGCGTGATCCATACCAGCACCGTTCCCACGAACGCCGCGCCCGCTACTCCGGCGGCGATCATCGCGCGGCTGCGATAGTCAGGATTGTCCACCTGGCCCTTGCGATATTGCGCTGCTGCATAGCCCGCGCCGATCCCGACCAGCAGCAGCACCATCGCCAGTGCCATCGCATTGTCGCGCGCCTCCAGCACTTCGATCTGCGCCTGCAACCGCGCCTCGGAACGCGCCTCGCGCCGGTCTGCCTCAACCGTTGCCAGCCGCTGCTGCGCTTCGGCACGCTGGGCATCGAAACGCGCCCGTTCAGCAGCGTTCAATTCGTCGATTGAGGTGCACGGCAGTGCGTTGACCGACGGCTCGACACCGCTTTCGCGCAAGAACGGCATCAATTCGCGCAAGGACACGGCGAAATAGAACTCCGCATCCGATCCGTCCGAATCCGCGCCAAAGGAATTGACCCCCAGCACCCGCCCGCATCCGTCGAGCAGCGGCCCACCCGAATTGCCGCGCGCAATGGGGGCCGTGTGGAGGATTGTGTCGAACTGTCGGCTCGGACGTTCACCTGACAGAAACCCGCGGCTTTTGACCGGCGGCTGCGCGCGAAAAATGTCTCGAATTTCAAGGCCCTGCGCAAGATCGACATTCATCGGGTAACCGACCGCCGAAACCTCGCCCATATCGCCCGAAACGCCGCCCGCAATCGTCAGCGGAGGCAGGCGCAGGGTGCCGTCGGTGATCTCCAACAGCGCCAGATCGTTGCGGGGGCTTACCGCGATAGGAGTGGCGAAGGTCCCTGCATCGCCCTCACTCGGCACGATCCCGATCCGCAACGTGTCATCCTGCAAGGCTTCGCGGATGACGTGAGCATTGGTTACGATCATCGTCGGCGTCACGGCAAAGCCGGTGCCATGCGTAACGGGAACCACTTCGCCCCCGCTGCTGTCGATCAGGACCACCCGCACAACTCCGCGCGCGGCAGCATCAATATCGGTGTTGTCTGCAGCCGCAGGCAGAGTGGTCAGCGCCAGCGTCAACAGCGCGAGCAGCAATCGGGGAAAGCGTGTCATCACCCTCTTTATGCCGGGCATGAGATTGACCGCAAGCTCCGGGATGCGCTTAAGTTACTGCGCTGCGAAAAGAGCACCATGACAGACACATCAAACCTAACCGATGCGGAGCGCTGGGGAATCGCGCTGGCCAAGGACCGCCGCTATGACGGCGCCTTTGTTACCGGCGTCCATTCGACGGGCATCTATTGCCGCCCGTCCTGTCCGGCGCGCGCGCCGCATCGCCGCAATGTCCGGTTCTACGCTGGTCCGGCAGAGGCCGAGGCAGCAGGTCTGCGCGCGTGCAAGCGCTGCTCGCCCAACACCCAAAGCGCTGAGGAAGCCTGCGTACTCGCTGCCATCGCCGCGATCCGCGCCAATGGCGCGATGACACTCGATCAATTGGCCGACCTGACTGGTTATTCGCCGACGCATTTCCAGCGTCTGTTCAAACGCACCGTAGGCCTTTCCCCCGCTGCCTTTGCAAGGGCGCTGCGTGAGGAACGGGTGCGGACTGCGCTGAAAGGCGGTGCGAGCGTTACGGACGCGCTGTACGAGGCGGGCTATTCAGCGCCGTCACGGTTTTATGACGATACGAAAGGAAAGCTGGGCATGACCGCCAGCGATTGGAGCAATGGTGGCGCGGGGCGCACCTTGCATTGGAGCGTCATACCGACGTCTTTGGGCGCAATGCTGGTCGCGGCAACCGACAAGGGCGTGTGCTGCCTCTCCTTTAATGAGGGCGAGGCTGAACTGCGCAAGCGCTTTCCAAGCGCCGAATTGCGCAAGGCAGGCGTCGATTTCTCCGCGCTGTTCGCGCAGGTGGTCGCGGCGGTCGAAGAGCCGGGCAGTGACGCCTCCGCCATCCCGCTCGACGTGAAGGGCACTGCATTTCAACAGCGTGTGTGGTCAGAATTGCGCCGCATCCCGGCGGGCGAGACGCGCAGTTACGGCGAACTGGCTGCTGCGCTCGGCAACCCCAAGGCCAGCCGAGCGGTCGGCGGGGCGAATGGCGCGAACAATATCGCCGTGCTGATCCCGTGCCACCGGGTGGTGCAGGCGAGCGGAAGCCTTGGCGGATATGCATTCGGGCCTGACATCAAGTCGGAACTGCTCAGGCGTGAGGGATTGATTTTTTAGCGGATATTCCTGAGTTCGATAGCGAATGAATTTGACTTCGCCCGCAAATTCGACGACCCGGACTTCTCTCAGCGGTGCCTGATTGCGGTGGTTGGGGCCACCTTACAATCACAGGGTGAGCTGCTGGGTCGGGGGGAAAATGACGTCGAACAAGTCCTGTTTTACCGGGCGACTGGCCTTTGCGCTTGTCCCTTTAACGATCGGTGCTGCGTCGCAGGCAGATGCGCAGATTGTCGCACCCACCCGCGAAGAATTGCAGGGAATATCGCGTCCCGAAGCTTTGCCTCCGCCCAAACTGACGATCAAAGGTGGGATCGAACGTTCGCCTTGCGCGCTGGCCGATCCGCAATATTCGGAAGTCACGCTGACCATCAGCGAAGTTGTGTTCAACGGGCTAAAGGGCGCGACCGCGCAAGAACTTGAGCCGGCGTGGCGGCCCTTTGCTGGTCAGGAGCAACCGGTTGCAATCCTGTGCGAGATTCGTGACGCCGCCGCCACGATCCTACGCAACAAGGGTTATCTCGCCGCAACACAGGTGCCTACTCAACGGATAGAGGATGGGATTGTCACATTCGAAGTCCTTTATGGCCGGATCACAGCCGTGCGTGCGCAGGGCGAAACCCGCGGGGCAGAGGCCAAGCTTCAGCAATATCTTGGACGGCTTGCCGAAGAGGAAATCTTTGATCGCAATCTGGCCGAGCGTTATCTGCTGCTGGCGCGCGACCTGCCCGGATACACGGTCAACCTGACCTTGCGTCCAGCCGATGGCGAGCCGGGCGATCTGATTGGTGAAGTCACGGTGCTGCGGCAAAAGAGCTCGTTCGACATCGCCATCCAGAATTACGGAGCCGAGGCCACCGGACCAATTGGCGGGCAGGTGCGGGCGCAATTTTTCGGACTGACCGGAATGGGCGATGCGACCTCGCTGTCCTATTTCGCCAGCAGCGATTTTTCCGAACAACACGTCATTCAGGCCGCGCATGAATTCCGGCCCGGCGGCGATGGTCTGACCGTGGCGGGACAATTCACCTATGCTTGGACTTCGCCTGATCTGGGCACGGCTGCGGCATTGGGTGTGCCGGTTGCTGATTTGAAAGCAGAGACTTTGTTTGCCGGCATTTCGGCGAGCTATCCCTTGAAGCGCACGCAGGGGCAAAATCTGTCGGTCAGCGCGGGCTTTGATTACGTCAATCAGGATGTCGATTTCTTTGTGCCGTTGTCGCGTGATCGGCTCCGTGTGGGGTGGCTCAAATTCGAATTTGACCAAATCGATCTTAAACGCCGCGCGCCGCGTTATCAGACATCGGCGTCGATCGAGTTTCGTCAGGGCCTGGACATATTTGGGGCATCAAAAGTGTGCCTTGGCCCGGCCTGCCCTGCTGGTCAGGTCAATCCGGGGCGAGTGGACGGCGAACCGACAGGTTCGGTCATTCGCGCCAATGCCGCCGCCGAATTTTCGCTCAGCGAACTGGTTGCCTTGTCGATCAGACCGCGTGCGCAAATTTCTCTTGGCGGCGGATTGTTTGGCTTTGAAGAATTCGCTGCGGGCAATTTCACCGTCGGGCGAGGGTATGCGCCGGGCACGATCATCGGCGACAGCGGCGCGGGCGTGACCACCGAATTGCGTACTGCGACGCAAGCGGTCGGTGACTTTGCGGTGCAGCCCTATGCATTCTTTGATCTGGCAAAGGTCTGGAACGAGGCTCCTGATCTGGATGACGATCTCTATTCGGCCGGCGCGGGCGCGCGGGTTTATTTCGGCGGTCGGTTCGGATTGGACGCGCTCGTTGCGGTGCCCTTGAAACGCGCTGGACTGCAGACCGAGCGCGGCGATGTCCGCGTACTCTTTACCCTTACCGCCAGTATATAGCCGGGAAATTTCGCCATGGCCTACAAATCTCAACTGAAGCTTTCGCAATGTTCGGCATTGGCGCTTTCGACCGGCCTGATGCTGGCGGCGGGCACGGCTCAGGCGCAATCGTTCCAGGGCACCGGCGTTGTTGTCGAGGGAAGTGCGACGATTGTCGAAGGGACAGGCACGACCGATATCACGCTCCAATCATCCAGCGCGGTGATCGATTGGACCCCGGATGACAATGACCCGCTGCCGTTCACCGATATCCTGTTTCAGGCACCGGGAACCACGGCGACCTTCACCAACGATGTCGGAGTGACTGATTTCGCGGTGCTCAACCGCATCTTGCCGAGCGAAATCACGCGCCGCATCATCCTTGATGGAAACATCATTTCGCGCATCCAGGACGGGATCGGCAGCACACCAGGCGGAACGGTGTTCTTCTATACGCCTGGCGGGATAGTCATAGGCGGCAATGCGGTTTTCGATGTTGGCAACCTAGGCCTGACGACTGCCGAACCCATGACCGATGGCATGGGCAATTTCATTGTCAACAATCAGGTTGCGTTTCAGCAATCGCAGTCTGGTGTGGAGATCGTGATCGATCCCGGTGCGGTTATCAATGCTCTGTCCGAAGGCAGCTATGTTGCAGCCTTTGCTCCGCGTATTCTTCAGTTTGGTGATATTGCGGTCAACGGTCAGGCGGCGCTGGTCGCTGGCGAAGCTGGCACCATCACATTCAGCCCCGATGGCCTGTTCGACATTCAGGTTACCGTTGGCACTGATTCGTCTTCGGCGATCGAGCATTACGGCATCACCGGTGGTCCCGGCAGCAGCGGCGCGGGCGACAATCACCGCGTGTATATGGTTGCCATTCCGAAAAACAATGGCGTCACCATGCTAATTCAGGGCGGCACAGAGCTGGGGTTCGATATTGCGCAATCGGCCAGCCTCGACGGCGACGTCGTTGTGCTTTCGGCTGGACAAAATATCACTGCCGGACAGATCGAAGGGTTCCCTGCAGGTTTCGGCAGCGCGGGGATCTTCATCTCTAATAATGATCTCGGACTGGGAACCCCCGAAGTCCTGTTTAAATCCAATGTCCAGGCGCGTGCTTCTGAATTCGTCAATATCCAGTTGAACAATGTCACGACTTTCCGTGGCGATGCGAATTTCGCTGCTTCCAATGCGAGCGCCAACGTTGGCTTCGGCGCAAACCTGATGGTGGGCGGCGATTTGTCATTGATTGCGGATTCGCCGGGGATCGAGAGCGATGTTGACGGTGTATTTTTCGGCGTGTCTGTCGGCGCTTCGGCGGTGATTGATGGTTCGCTTAACCTGGTCTCACGTGCACAATTCGACGCGTCCGGGGACGGGGTTGTGCGGAGCGCGTCGGCCAATGTGTCCGTAGCCGGAATAGGCGCGCAATTGCTTGTCGGTCAGGATCTGATCCTGGACAGCAGCGTCGATATTTCGATGCTCTGGCCTTCGCTTCCCTTGCTGGCACAAGGCGGTTTTGTCGACGTGTCCGCGCAGGACGGCGCGCTGATCAATGTAGGCGGTGTGACCCGGGTTCGCGCCGATGCGATTGGCACGCAAGGCGGAAATGCTCGGGCGGGTATCAGCACTGTATCAGTCAACAGTGGCGGGTCGATCACCACTGGCGAACTTAATGTCACCGCCAACGCAATCGGCGGCGATGACAGCGGGTTCGGCGGAGGCGCAGGCAATGCCGAGGCCGGCAGCGTCAGCATCTTTGTTGATGGAACCGGTTCTGATCTTACGGTGCTGCGGGCCAACTCCACCGGCAATGCGGCGTTGGGAGAGCTCGATTTTCTTTCGAATTCGGCGATTGGCGGGATCGGCATCAGCGGCAATGGCGGCAACGCACAGTCGGGCTTCACGAATGTCTCGCTGTTCAATTCCGGCACCCTGTCCTTGCCCGATGAGGTTGGCTCTCCGCTGGTCATTCGCAACACAGCCATCGGCGGCAACACCTCAGCGAGCTTTGCGCAAGGCGGGAGCGCTGCACTTGGCGACTTTCGTATCGAAATCATTGGCGGCACGGGCAATCTCGGCAGGCTTTCCATACGAAGTCTGGTGCAGGGTGGTTCGGCCTTGCCATTGGCTCAATTCTCGGATGGGGGCAGCGTCACAGGCGGCCTTATCAACGTTCTGTTCACCGATTCGGTCGGGTCGGTCGCATTTGAAGACAATCTGTCGGAGGCAATTGCAGGTCTCGGGTCGACCGATGGGCTTGGTCTCGACGGCCCGATGGCCGTAAATTCAACAATCTTCGTCGCCAATCGCAGTCAGGTTAATGTAAATTCCGACCTCTCCTTCACCAGCCTCGCCACTGATCGCACCGGGCTGCGCGGAGGCGGCGATGTGGTCGTCGAAGTTCAGGGCGGCGAGGTGAACGTGCTGGGCGATGTGAACCTGACCGGCAGCAACGCATTGCTGTTCGCAATCTTTGATTTTTTCGAGTTTACGCCCTCCGACCTCACCATTGCTGGCGACGTTGAACTCACGGCCTTGGGCCAGTCGTTCAGCAACGACGCCGGGAGCGCCATGCTTTCGGTTTCGGAAGGATCCACACTTAACATCGCTGGAAATGCGGGGCTGTTTGCTCGCGCTACAAATGACGGCAACCTTGATATGGTTGGCCGGGGCGGCAACGCATCTGCAAACGTCGGGACTGCTGGCAGCCTGTTGCTCATCGGCGGTGATCTTTCGCTGGATGCAAGTGCTGATCTGAGCGCTGCCTTACCGGGTCTTTCAGCTGAAGGCGGGACCACTCAGGTCAGCGTTTCATCAGGCGGAAACATTGTCGCGGGCGGGCTTGTTCGAAGCTTGTCTGACGCTGTTGGAAGTCCGGGCGGAGACGCGACCGGCGGAACCAACTTCGTTTTTTCCAATGGAGTTGGTTCGTCGCTGACTATCGGCCAACTTAATATGTCCGCAGGCGCGCAAGGCGGTCAGGACATTGGCAACGGCGGCGGAAACGCGGTTGGCGGGAACCAGTCAATCGACGCGTCCTTTGGCGCCGACATCACAGTGCTGAGCGCCAACGATTTTGGTGAATTTGACTTTGTTTCCAACGAAGTAATTGGTGCGACCGGCTTTGACGGCAATGGCGGCGTCGCAGTGTTCGGCAGCATCGCTATCCGCGCCAGCAATGGCGGCAGCCTGTCATTGCCCGATGAAGCCGGAGCGCCGCTGATCCTGCGCAACACCGCAATCGGCGGCGATACCGAGGCCAGCGATGCATTGGGCGGCGATGCGCGGCTCGGTCAGATTACGATCGATGTGAACGGCAGCAGTGCGAACCTTGGCAGATTGTCGATCCAGAATTTGGCCAGAGGCGGATCTGCCCTGTCACTTGCGCAACGCAGCAGCGGCGGCCTTGCGAGCAACGGCTTTACCCAGATTGCGTTCTTTGATGCCGATGTGAACGTCGCCTTCGAAGACAGCTTGACCGATCTTATTGCTGGCAGCGGTTCGGCCGACGGGCTTGGCGCTGACGGCGGAATTGAAACAAGCACATTGCTGTTTTTTGCGACGCGAAGTCTGGTCAATGTCAATTCGGACTTCTCGTTTGTCAGCAGATCGGTTGATGGCGCGGGCGGGGCAGGGGGCGGCGGCACCGTCAATGTGAATCTTCAGGACGCGGACATGAACGTGCTGGGCGATGTGCGCCTGTCCGGTAGCGGCGCGTTCCTGAGCGCAAATGAAGATTTCAACACAGCCCTGGCTTCCACGCTCAATGTAGCAGGCGATGTCGAATTGAGTTCGATTGGTCCCGATTTTGGTCAGGACGCTGGCGGCGCTTCGCTCAATGCGTTTGGCGGATCGCAAATTGTGATTGGCGGCAACGCACGCATAGCGGCGCGCGCGACGCGCGACGCCAACAATGATGGCATTGTCGTAGGCGGCAACGCTTCAGTGAACCCCCAGTCGGGTATGAGCGCCATCAGTATCGGCGGAAATCTGACCATTGATTCCGGGGTCGATCTGTCGGGCGATCTTTCGGGACTGTCGGTGCAAGGCGGAAATTCGACAATCTTTGTGAGTTCGAGCACTTTCGCGGTTAGCGGCGTCACTCGGCTTATGAGTGATGCAGTCGCCGGCGTCGGTGGGTCTGCCACCGGCGGCAACAGCAATGTCTTTGTTCTTGAAGCCGGAGCAGCCGGGATGACTGGCGAACTGAGCATATCCGCCGATGCGCGAGGCGGGAACGATGCTGGTTCGGGTGCTGGCAACGCGGTTGGCGGCTCTGTTTCTCTTGAGGTGGGTAATGGCGGGGCTTTCACTGTCCTTTCATCAAACACACAAGGCAGGGCCGAGCTGGGCGAGCTGGATTTCATGTCTGTTGACGCAATCGGCGGGATTGGCAGCGGATTTGGCGGCAATGCCAATGGGGGCAGGATCAATCTGTTCGTACACAATGGATCGGCGATCAATCTGCCCGACGAAATTGGCAACCCTTTGATCCTTCGCCTCAACACTGTTGCCGGTAACGCTGAGGCTGACGAGGGCGTCGGCGGCGACGCCGTCGCCGGTTTCATCAACGTAGATGTGAACAATTCAACTGTGGATCTTGGCCGCTTGTCGTTCGTGTCGCGAGCAATTGGCGGCTCCGCAGCCCCGGGCACGCTGCTCGGTCGGGGGGGCAATGCCAATGGCAATTTCAGCAGTTTCAATATCAACGATTCGGTAGCCGATCTTGCGATTGACGATTTGCGTTTTGAATTGGTCGGCGGGAATGGCTCAGCAGGAGCGGGCAGCACCGGCGGTGATGTGCTGAGCGGAAGTTTCTCTCTGAACTTCGGCACATCGACAATTTCACTAGGATCGCAGCTCGACATCATCGCAGAGGCGCATGGCGGCAGCGGAGAGACTGGCGGTTCCGCACAGTCCATGAATCTTTCACCGAATTTTACCGATTCCAATGTGACCGTTGCAGGTGGAATAAGCATTGCAGCATCGGCATTCGGCGGCGCATCGGGCACTGCGGTCGGCGGGATAGGCGGCGCAGCCAGCGCCCAGCAAGCCGGAATTTTCTTTAACAATTCCAACGTCGATGCAAACGGTGCCATTTCGGTGAGCAACTTGGCCGTTGGCGGCGATGCTGCATCCGGCAATGCAGGCGCAGCGGCGTCGGGATTATCCTTTGCCAATCTGTTCGGCAACACGGTTGTTAATGCACCGAATTTCCAGTTGTCTTCTACGGCAACTGGCGGGTCCATTCTTGGTGCCGGCGCCGGGCGCGGCGGCGACGCCACCTCAAACCGTACAGAGTTTTTGCTTAATGTCGGTAACACCGCTGGCTCCGGTGCGTTCACTGGCAATTTCTCCGCAGTTACTGCGGCATCGGGTGGCGATGGCGGTGATCAGGGCGGTGACGGCGGGACTGCGACAAGCAACCTTGCAAGGATCATATCAGTAACTCCGGGTGCCTTCGCCATAACAGGCGATGTCTCCATGGCCAGCCGGGCCACCGGCGGTTTTGCGCCTACGGGAGTTGGCGGGACCGGCAATGGTGGGAATGCAGAAATTCTCGGTGCCCCTGCGGCAGGAGACATTCTGGTCGACGGCAATGTCGAGCTTGAAACGATTGCGGAAGGCGGCGCGGGCCTGTTTGGTGGCGATGCTCTTGGGGGAGTCCTGCGGTTTTCAGCTGGGGGCAGCATTCTGTCAGTTAACGGCACTCTATCGCTGACCGGCCGAGTGATCGGCGGCGACGGCGTGATTGGGCTCGAGGGTGGAACTGGCGGCAGCGCTATGGGCGGCACTTTCGATGTGGGTGCGCGCAACAATCCGGGCGGTGTAAGCACGCTTGTCTCGATAGGCAGCCTCATGATCGACACCTTGAGCCTTGGCGGCGAAGGGGGCAATTCGACTGGGTCAGGCGATGGCGGTGCAGGCGGGGCAGCGACCGGCATGGACGGATTTGTGTTTGGCCGGGCAATAAACGGCGTGCTGGAAGTCACAGGTTCCACGCTCGTTGCGATTTCAGCGCGCGGCGGCGATGGCGGCAACGGCATCAACGGCGGCGTGGGCGGCATTGCCGACGGTGGCTCGCTGCAATTCGGCACCGCCAGTGGTGGTTCGGTGCCCAATCCGCCGGAAGGGTCAGCCAGCTTCGCGAGTGTCATAGTCATTGCCGAGAATTTCGGCGGCAATGGTGGAAACGCTTCGACGGGCACCGGCGGCGACGGTGGATTTGCCATGGGTGGGTTCTACAGCCTGCTGGTACGCGGCGCGGATGTGACTGCGGATAGTGTCAGCATCACCGCCAACGGTACCGGGGGCAACGGGGGCGACGGTCCCATCGCAGGCAATGGCGGCGATGGCGAGGGCGGCTTCCTCTCCACCCTCGTGACGCAGGCCTTCGAAAATCCGGGTCGCGGAAGTCTCAATCTCGGCACATTGCTGATGCAATCGCGAGGGCAGGGAGGAACCGGAGCCAATCCCGGCACAAGCTTCTTTGCAACCGGTGGAAATCTCACAATCGAACAGTCCGATGTCAGTATCGGGGCGGTCGACATTGACCTTTTCGGAAGCGCGGCGCCTTCTGCAATGGGCTTTGACGGTCTGGGGAACCCGATCACTTTGCCGGCGTCACCGTTTGAATTCACTCTGAGCAATGCGACACTTGTGTCCGACACGATCAACGTCGTTACTCCGGGAGAAGTAAGCCTGGCACTCGACGCGGCATCGACCCTCACGGCTCGGTTGTTCAACCTGATGGCGGGGTCGTTTGTCTTGCCTGAAGCGGACCCGCTTGCGCCCCCGGAAGAACCCGGTGTTCTCAGCACGAGTGAGGCGACATCGCTAATTGCAACAGCCGGCGATGTAGTGACTCAAACGACACTCAATTCAGCGGGTTCGGTGAGTGTCGATGCAGCCGGCGCAATTGTGCTGGGCAATGTGTCCGCGCCAGCCATTGATTTGAGCGCAGCCACCGGCTCGGTCGAAACCGGCACGCTTTCCGCAGGTTCTGGAACGATCGCGATAACAACCCCGGATTCGATCCTGCTGGGTAGCGTCGACGCTATTTCGCTGACGGCAACGTCGCTGGCTGGGGACATCACGTCAGATGGAACGATAATTCTCACCGGCGCGCTGGTGCTGGATGCGGCGGGGATGATTGCGCTGGGCGATGTCAGTGCGGCGTCACTGACAGCACTGGCGCGTGGCGGCGATATCGGCCTCAGCGGTCTGACCGATGTGAACGGCGCTGTCGACCTTGACGCAGCGGGCGCGATTGCGCTTGGCGAAGTTAGCGCTGGATCGCTTACGGCTGCGACTGGGACGGATGACATATCCGCGCTTGGTGCGATTGCGCTGAGCGGAGCGGGGACGTTCGACGCGGGCGGCTCTGTGCAACTGCTCGATGTGAGCGCAAATACGCTGAGCGCGGTTGCACGCGGCGGCGACCTTACGCTTGGCGGTCTGACCGATGTGAACGGCGCGCTCAATCTGAATGCTCTGGGCCTGATCCAGCTTTCGGATGTGAGCGCGGGATCGCTGCTTGCAGTGTCGCAGGAAGAAGAGATTACCGCTTCGGGCGCGCTGGTTGCAACGAACGGTATTGACCTGACCGCTGCGGGAGCGATTGGGTTGGCCGGTGTTACAGCGGGCACGCTGACGCTGGTGTCGGAGACGGGCAGCTTGTCGTTCAGTGATGCGGTGGCAGTGGCCGGTCTGGTCGATCTGGACACGGCAGGCTCGATTGCGCTGGACAACATTACGGCAGGCGCGCTGACGGCGCGTTCAGGCGCGGGCGATATCACGGCGCTGACGCCGCTGGCGGTGAGCGGCGCGCTGGCGCTGGATGCGGCGGGGATGATTGCGCTGGGCGATGTCAGCGCGGCATCGCTGACGGCACTGGCGCGCGGCGGCGATATTGACCTGAGCGGTCTGACCGATGTGAGCGGCGCTGTCGACCTTGATGCCTCGGGCGCGATTGCGCTTGGCGAAGTTAGCGCTGGATCGCTTACGGCTGCGACTGGGACGGGTGACATATCCGCGCTGGGCGCAATTGCGCTGAGCGGGGCGGGCATGCTGGATGCGGGCGGCTCTGTGCAACTGCTCGATGTGAGCGCAAATACGCTGAGCGCGGTTGCACGCGGCGGCGATATTACGCTTGGCGGCCTGACCGATGTGAGCGGCGCGGTCGATCTCAATGCGCTGGGCCTGATCCAGCTTTCGGATGTGAGCGCGAACGCATTCAGTGCGGTTGCGCGCAGCGGCGATATTGCATCTGGCGGGCTGACCAACGTGACCGGCGCGCTCAATCTGGATGCAAGCGGCTCTATTCAGTTCGGCAATCTGACAGCCGGAACGATGACGACCCGCTCAAGCGGGGCAACCATCGTTCAAGGGATCTGGCAGACCAGCGCCGCAAGTATCACTTCGCCGACGCTTCAGATCACGCCGGATGGCATGATTGAGGCAGGAGCATCGGGCACTATCGCGCTCAATTCCACCAATACAGCCGGATTGTTCTTCGGCGGTGGTGCAGACCCGGAGTTTGCGGGCTACGCGCTTGATACAGCGACACTCCAGCGCTTGCTTGCAGGTAAGATTTCGATCAACTCTGTGGCCAATCCTAACGGGATTGAAATCCAGGTTGGCACCCTGGACCAAGCCATTGCACCAATCGTCACCGACCTGACTTTCAGCACGAGCGGCGATATCCGCGTGACCGGGCAGTTGACTGACCCAGATGCAACCAACCCGCTCAACGTGTCGTTTGCAGGGGCGAGTTTTACCCTTGTGACTGATACAGGCGGGGTGGATGTTGCCGCCAATGGCGGTTCGATCACGATCAGCGCAGACCGGATCACCGCGGCAGAGACTGCGTTGCTTGATGCGCTTACCGGCAATGAAACGACCGATCAATTGATTGCCCTGTTCAACGCGCCGACCACAACGACGCAGGCCCAAGGCGTGCTTGCAGGATCGACCGTCACCTTCAATGTGGGTGATGCCTTGTTGATCCAGAACACCGGCAGCGCGGATGTTCAGGCCGGATTTGCGGTCTCGCAGGCTGGTGGCCTGATCGTTGAATCAGCATCTCAAACCCAGTTGTTGATGATTATCAACGGACAGATTTCTGGCGGCACGAGCGGACCTGTGACTGGCAATGATGCAGCTGACGCGATCATCAGCACCTTTGCTTCGATCACGCCGTTCAGCACAGGCAGCCAGATCAACGGATGTGAATTGACCGGATGCGTCGCGCCGAGTGGTGACACAACCTCTACCGTCTCAGCGGCTGTAAACGGTGCGATCACATCAGGATCTGGGTCGAGCGCCGGAACAGGTACGTCAACGGGTGGAACTTCCGGCAGTGGCACCTCAGGTTCAGGTTCAGGCAGCGACGGCGGCAATGATGGCGGCGGCGAAGATGGCGGCGGGGATGAGGGCGATGCGGGTGGTTCCTCATCGAGCGGCAATTCTGGAGCCGGCACCGGGTCGGGATCCGATAGCGGTGAAGGTGCCGACAATGCCGATGATGGCGGCGGCGACGATGACTTCGTGATCGAAGAGGACGATTCTTCGGGCGAGGCAGAAGGTGGGTCGGAAGGCGAAAGCGAAGGCGAGGCATCCGAGGAAGAGGCGGCCGAGGAAGAGGAAGCCGAAGAAGAGGCCGCCGAGGAAGAGGAAGAGGAAAGTCAGGGTCCGGCATCTGGCCCGATCAGCCCTCCTCCAACCCTGATCGATACCAACTCGCTCGAAGTGCGCGGGGACATCACCGATCCATTCAGCGGCGCGGGCAATCCGGCACTGCTTGATCCGGATATCGACGCACCGCCGAGCGGCGGCGAAGGAGCACAGCAATGAAAATCGCCAAGATCTTGATGGTCCTTGCCGCGCCTGCCGGTTTGATGGGGGTCGGCGCGGCATGGGTCACTCCCGCTGCTTCGCAGGATGCCCCGCTGTCGATCCAGACCAGTTTCAGAATTGGCAATGCCGGGGTGCGCTGCACAGCGCAGACCGATCCGAACGAGGCGCGACTCAACGGTATGTTTGACCGTGCCTACAAACTGACTTGCCGCGATGCGGCGGGCGCGGTGGGATCGTTGCTGGTGCTGCGCGATGGGCAAGCTCTCGGTTCAAAACCCAGTGGCGCGGGCGAAGGGGCAATCTGCGAGGCCGTGCAAGCCGATCAGATCGAACTGATTGGCGAGGTCACCAAGGTCACTTGCACCGATCAGGCGGTCGGCATCTCCTATCGCTCTTATTCCTTCACAGAAGACGGGCGGACCTATCTGGCCGAAGGGCTGGCGGGCTATGATCCCGTTCTGCGGATCGCTTTGGCGTCGGTCTATAATGATCGGACTTTGCCCGGCACAATCGAGGTCGCGCAGACCGAAGTGGCCGATGCCGCAGCTTTTGCGCGGGTTCAGGCCGGATCGCTCAGTCAGTTTGATGCTTTGAGCGAGGCCTATGTCCGCAACAACAGTGGGCGCTTTGCCGAATCCGGCCAGTTCTTTGAAAACCTTGCGGGGCGCGATCAACAAAATTCGGCGGTGCTTGCCGAAGTGCTCGCCAACCAGGGGCTGCAACAATCCAATCTCGGCAATTTTGCTGCGGCTGAACGGCTGTTCAACGAAGCTGACAATGCGCTGACCCGCAGCGACGGGGTGGCGCAGCGTCTGATCCGCAACTATCGCGCTATCAGCCTGATTAACCAACGTTTTCCAGACGCTGCGCTGGATATATTGGGGCAGGAAATGCGCACAATTGAGCAGGAAACACAGGAAATCTCGATCCGCGATGGTTTTATCGACAACCCACTTGCCACGCAGATCAACCGTGAAAATATCGCACTGCAACGGCTGGGCGGAGTTGAACTTGGCCTTGCGTCGCTAGAGCGCGCGGAATTGCTTGATGCGCAGGCGGATGCCATCGCCGGGTCGATTGCCAGGCAGCAGAACGATTTGATCAAGGCCGCAGAACTGCTTCGCAAGGCGGATAGCCGGATTGCAGCGGTGCGCGATGGCCGGGTGGCATCGGCGCGCTGGCTAAGATCGGAAATTGCGATTGAACGCGCATTGGTGGCCGAAGGGTTGGGCCAATACGAACTGGCAGTTAGGGCATATGACGTTGCTGCCACCGCAATTGCTCGCGACTATCCGCAATCGCCGGTTTTGCTTGCTGCTATTGCGCGCAAGGCAGGGTTCTTGGAACGGATTGGACGCACTGCGGAAGCGCGCGCGCTGTTTGGCCAGGTTGTCGATCGCAGCAGCACCACTTCGGATGCCGGTGCCGGCCTGCAAAATCTTCTGGAGCCCTATTTTGCCCTGCTTGCGAAGGATGGTTCAGCAGCCGCGACCGCCGAGTTTTTTGGTGCCTCGCAATTGCTTCAGCGTCCTGGGGTCGCCCAGACGCAAGCGATCCTCGCGCGGCAGATGTCTGAAGGCAATGATGAAGCGTCGGCGCTGTTTCGCCTGTCACTCAACCGCAGCCGCGAGATTGCCCGCACACAGGCGCGTGCAGACCGGCTTGCCGCGCTGACCGAGCCTACTCAATTGCAGGTCGAAGGGTTGGCTGCGGCCAATGATACGCTCAATTACCTGCGGGCGGAGCAGACCAAGCTGGTCTCGAAACTGTCCGACTATCCGCGGTTTCGGGCGCTCTCGCCGACGCGGCTTGAACTTGCCGAATTGCAGGACGAGCTGCGCGCCGACGAAGCCTATTACAAAATGATGGTGGTCGGCCAAGACATCTACGCTTTGTGGGTCACGCGCGATGCTGCGCGATCGTTTAAGGTCGAGGCTGGGCTGCGTGAGGTGGACAATGCGGTTGCCTTTATTCGCGATTCCATTGTCGTTTACGAATCCGGGCAGACCGTGACCTATCCCTATGATGTGGAGCGCGCCCGCGCTCTGTATCTTAGCCTGTTTGGACCGATCGAAGCCGAAGTGGCGAAGGTAAAGCACGTCATTTTCGAGCCAGATGGACCGATGCTGCAGCTTCCGCCGCAAGCACTCATCGCGTCGCAGGAGGGGGTGGATGCCTATCTCGAACGCACTCAAGATGTCCGCGCTGACCCCTATGATTACCGGGAAATCGACTGGCTGGCCAAAACCCGCGATGTCACGATTGCGGTCAGTCCGCGCGGGTTTCTCGATGTGCGCAGGATCGCCCCTTCGCGCGCGCAAAAGGCCTATGTCGGGCTCGGTTCCAACGCCTTGCCCACGGGACGGTCTGAATCGTCCGATCCGTGTGACTGGACACTCAGCACCTGGCGCGATCCGATCGATCCGGGGGAATTGTTCTTCGCTGCGGACAAGTTCGGTAAGGAAAACAGCAAGGTTGCGGTGGGAGAGGAGTTTTCCGATACCGCGCTGCTGTCAAGCGATGAACTTTCCAATTACCGCGTCGTTCATTTTGCGACCCACGGTCTGGTGACCGCGCCCAAGCCCAATTGCCCCGCGCGGCCCGCGTTGGTGACATCGTTTGGCACGGGCGAATCCGACGGATTGCTCAGCTTCAAGGAAATCTTCGACCTGCGGCTCGATGCCGATGTCGTGATCCTTTCGGCATGCGACACCGCCGGTATGGCAACCAGCGCAGCGTCGCGCGATGCGGGCGTTGTGGGAGGCGGCAATTATGCGCTCGATGGTCTGGTTAGAGCCTTTGTCGGTGCCGGAGCGCGCGCGGTCGTTGCCAGCCATTGGCCAGTTCCCGATGATTACGATGCAACGCAAAGGCTGATCCAGGGGCTGCTCTCGGGCGCGCCGGAGGACGGCCTGTCAGGTTCGCTGGGCACCGCGCAGCGCGAATTGATGGCCGATGCGCAAACATCGCACCCATTCTATTGGGCGGCGTTTATCGTATTGGGCGATGGTAAGAAGCCGGTTCAGGCGAACTGAGGTTTGCTGCATGAAGCGGCGAGGTAGGTGGATACGTCCATGTACCTGAAATCAAGCCAGAATTTCTGAGGCGAGAGAGCACAAAGACCATTTGAATTCCAACAGGATGGAACACATGGAACACAGTCCAAAACCATAAACCACCGTTTTGGCACTATAGCCGTAATCGGTCACCCGGCGGGGCTCAGATGTTACCCTTGCGCAGCAAAGCGTCGCTTTGACACCGGCCAAAGTGTCACGCGAAATGCCCCGCTTACGGGGATGCCGGACGATGGGAAAGAGCGTCTGCGATCATCGCAGCGCAGCCGCTTGTAGGAAAGACATCTATCCGCGCGGAGCAGGATCAGTTCTGGCTCACCGTCACTGTGTTGCCCACGCCGGTCTGGGTGATGGTCGACACGTCCATCATGCCGCCTTGCGTCACCGTGGCGATGTTCGATTCGCCATCCTGCATCAACAAGCTGTCGCCCTCTTCGCCGTTCTGCGTGACCGTGGCGGTGTTGCGTGCGGGGCCGGTTTGCATGACGGTGCTTTCGTTCAACGTGCCGCGTTGGGTTACATTCGCTCTTTGCTGGGTGCCGTCCTGCGTGATGCTGCTTTCGTTGAATGTGCCGAACTGGTCGAGCCGCGCCTCATGGAAGAAGCCGGTCTGGATGACTTCCGATATGCCGTTGTCGCCGTTCTGGTTCACATCCGCAATGCCGCCAGGATCGGTGTCCTGCCTGACGGTTGAACGGTTCATGTCCCCGATCTGATCCACGAAAGCTTGAGCGCCGATCCCTTCCTGCATTGTGTCGGCAAAATTGTCGTCGCCTTCCTGACGGACCTCAGCTCTCGGAATGCGGGAGAAAGGCTGGCCAGTGCCAGACTGGTCCGTGATGATTGTGTTGCGGTTGCCGATCTGGGTGTTGATGGCAGAACCGAGACCGCGATTGGCGGTAACAGACTGGGTGACGTTGATCGAATTGTCATCGCCGGTCTGGGTGTTAAGCGTCTCTGCGTCCTCCACCGTTTGTAAGACGATGGCGCGGTTGCGATTGCCGGTCTGGAACGCGAACACGCCCACCGAGTTGCCGGGCTGGTCGATATCGACAAAGTTGTCGTCGCCGGTCTGCCGCACATCGGCAAACGGGGCAGCATTGGACAAGCGGATGGGGGCGGTAAATTGGCCAAAGCTTGTTCCAGTCTGCCTGCCCGACTGGTCAACCTCGGCGGTGTTGGTGTTGCCGCGCTGGGTGACGACCGCGCCGGCTCTTACCACCGAACTGGCAGGCGTTCCCGTGGATTGCAGGATCGTCACGCTGTGGCCCGTGCCGCCCTGATCGACGAATGCGGTCATGACCTCGCCGGTCTGTTCGATGGTCGAGGTGTTGCTGTCGCCCACCTGATCGACATCGATGATACCGCGCAAACCGCTCTGCGTCGCATCGGACACATTGCCCGCGCCGTTCTGGAGCACGTCGACGACGTTGTTCTCAAAATCCTGCGTCACGGTCGAATCGTTGCCGTCGCCGGTCTGCGAAACGATTGCGCGCACGAATACGCCTGGTTGCAGGATGGTGGAGGTGCTGCCCGTGCCCGAATCCTGCGTCACGGTGGCCTCGGCATCGTCACCGCTCTGGATCACGATGCTGAGCGCATCGGTGCTGCCCGCGCCTTGCATCACGGTGACGGTGCCGTCGGTGCCGGTCTGCTCGATCAGCGAACCCGTGCCCGACCCGATCCCCGATCCGGTGCCGTCCTGCATTACAGTCGCTGTGTTGCTGGTGCCGCCGCCTGCGTTTTCCTGAATCAGTTCGGAATTCATGCCGATCGAAGTGGCGGTCTGGGTCACGGTGGCGCTGTTGTCGCCCGTCTGGATCACCTCGGAAAATCCGCCAGTGCCCGCCTGCGCGACGCTCGCTTCGTTGGCGATGCCGTCCACCCCGGTGGCAAGGCCGTCCTGCGTAATTTCGGAGGCGTTGCCCGAACCGGGCTGCGCGACCACCGCGCTGTTGCCGTCGCCGGTCTGGTCGGCAGTGCTGGAATTGCTCTGCGCCATGGCTGGCGATGCGAAAGTGAGCGTCAGGATCGACGCTCCTGCGAGAACTGATTTCTTCAAGCGATGCATTCCCCCCAAGCGAAAAATGCGGGCGAATCGGCGCCTGTTCTCGCGTTAGTCCTAGTAAACTTACGTATACTTCTGGGGGGGGTAGTCAATTCCGGCAAGCAATCCTGCTTTCCGTGCAATGCGCCTCAATCCAGTTTGGGCGGCATTCCCGGTTCGCATTTGGCCATTGCGCGCTGGTATGCTTCGCGCGCGCCGATGCGTGCGAGGTAGGCTTTCAGGTTCGGCATATGGTCGATGGTCATGCCATTGAAGGCACGGCTGGTGGTCAGTTGGAACACCATCATGATGTCGGCAGTGGTCAGCTGCGCGCCGCCGAAAAAGTCCGCCTCGCCCAGCCGCCGCTCGATCTGTTCCCAGGCATTGGTGACGCGCTTCATCAGTGACGCAGGCATTGCCGCACCGGCAAAGTTCACCGCGATTTGCATCATGCCATTGGTCATGAAGGTCGCGTTGGCAAAGTGGAACCAATAGAGGTGATCGGCGAAATCGGGATGGTCAGCGCCGGGGACCAATGAAGTATCGGGCGCGTATTTGCCGGTGATATATTCGACGATTGCCCCGCTTTCGCCCAGCATCAAGCCCGCGTCTTCGATCAAAGGCGCAATCTGCATCGGGTGCAGTGCCTTTAATTCGGGCGGTGCAAGCCGTGTTTCAGGATCGCGATCGTAGAGCTTCAGATCGTAATCCAGCCCCAGCTCCTCACACAGCCAGACGATGCGTTCGGATTGCGAAATGCGCAGATGGTGGACGGTCAGCATGGCGTGTGGCTCCTTAGTTCTCAATTCGCGCCCAGCCTTTGCGCGCCGGTTGCAGAGTGTCGAGGAAAATTTCCGCACTCTCCAGATATTCGCGTTGCCGGTCTGCGCCCATACGGTCCCAATTGGCATAAATGCGCCCGATCCGGTGATTGCCTTTCAGCCGGTCCCGATTGCGATCCATGAAATGCCAGTAGAGCGCGTTGAAGGGGCAAGCGCCTTCGCCGGTCTTCTGGCTGACCTTGTAACGGCACCCTTTGCAGTAATCGCTCATCGTGTTGATGTAATTGCCGGACGCCGCATAGGGTTTGGTCGCCAGCTTTCCGCCATCGGCATAGAGCACCATGCCGCTGACATTGGGCAGTTCGACCCATTCATAGGCATCAGCATAAACGGCAAGATACCAGTCCTGCACCGCTTTCGGGTCAATCCCGGCGATCAGACAGAAATTGCCGAGCACCATTAGCCGCTGAATATGGTGCGCATGGGCATCCTCGCGCGTGGTGCGCACGCAATCGGCGAGGCAGCGCATGTCGGTGTCGCCGGTCCAGAAAAATTCAGGCAAAGGTCGGGCTGCGGCGAGTTCGTTTGCCTCGGCCAGCCCCGGCATGTGCAGCCAGTAAAATCCGCGCACATATTCGCGCCAACCGATGATCTGGCGGATGAAGCCTTCGACCGAATTGAGCGGTGCCTTGCTGTCCTTATATGCCTGCTCGGCTCGGCGGCACAGATCGAGCGGGTCCAGCAGGCCAAGATTGATGCTGGTCGACAGCATCGAGTGATAAAGGTCATCCTGACCGTGCAGCATCGCATCCTGATAGGGGCCGAATTTTTCGAGCCTTGTCGAAAAGAATGCATCGGCGGCTTGCTCTGCCTCCCGTGCGGCGACGGGCCAGCCGAAGGGTTCGAGATCACCGAAATGATCGCCGAATTGCTGATGCATCAGAGCGATCACCTCTTGCGTGATTTCGTCGGGTTCGAATTTGGGGGCGGGGGGTGCGATCATGTCACCCTTTGGTGGTTCGCGGTTTTCGGCATCGTAATTCCACGCTCCGCCCTCTGGTGTGCCGTCTTCGCGCATCAACAGCCCGGTCTTGCGGCGCATCTCGCGGTAGAAATGCTCCATTGTCAGGCTCTTGCGACCATCGGCCCATTCACGGAACTCCCTGTGCGAGCAAAGAAAGCGGTCGTCGGGCAACAGTTCGATCAGGCAGTCGAACTTGTCTGGCCATTCCTCAATGGCTTGCTGCACCCGCCATTCGCTTGGCTCGGTGATGCAGATTGTGCGCGGGTTGTGGCGTTCAATTGCGCGCGCGACTTCGCCGGTGAAGCTGCCGGTGTTGTCCGGGTCGGTGAGTTCTACATAATCGACGCGCCACCCGGCCTCACGCAACTCAGCGGCAAAGTGGCGCATGGCGGAAAAAATCAACGCGATCTTCTGCTTGTGATGCTTCACATAGGTTGCCTCGCCCCACACCTCCATCATCAGGATGATCGTCTCGTTCTTGGCGCAGCCTCGCAGGCTGGACAGGGTGCGGGACAGCTGATCGCCGAGGATCGGGACGAGGATGGGATGGGTCATGCGGCATCAATGCGCGCGCGCAGGATAAGTGCCTCAAACAAAGCTATAAGGATCAATGTCGATACCCACTCGCACGCCCGGCGGAAAATCCTGCGCGCCGATCCATTCGCGCAAGGCTTTTTGCAGGTTCGCGCTGCGCCGCGCGTTGACGAGGAAGCGGTAGCGGAACCGGCCGCGCAGCAGTGCCATTGGGGCAGGGGCCGGACCCAGGATATAGAGATCGTCCTGAACCGGCCTGCAATCGCCCAGCCGCGCGGCGGCCATGCGGGCTTCGCGTTCATCCTCGCTCGACAGGATGATCGCCGCCCAGCGCCCGAACGGCGGTGCCCCGGCATCGCGCCGCGCCTCTGTCTCAGCGGCGTAGAATGCGTCGCGGTCGCCATTGGCCAATGCGGCGATGACCGCGGCATCCGGATGGCGGGTCTGGAGCAGGACTTCGCCCGGCTTGGCCCCGCGCCCGGCGCGCCCGGCGACCTGCGCGACCTGTTGATAGGTGCGTTCGGCCGCGCGCAGATCGCCGCCCTCAAGGCCCAGATCGGCATCGACAACGCCCACCAAAGTGAGTTCGGGGAAGTGAAAGCCTTTGGTCACGAGCTGTGTTCCGACGATCACGTCAATCGCCTTGGCTTCGGCCTGCGCGATGAATTCCGCCGCGCGTTCGGGTGACCCCAGCGTGTCGGACGTGGCAACCGCGATGCGGGCCTCGGGGAACAGTTCTGCGACCTCATCCGCGATCCGCTCGACCCCGGGACCGCAGGCGACCAGGCAATCGGCCTCACCGCATTCGGGGCATTTTTCAGGCGGCTTTGTTTCCAGCCCGCAATGATGGCAGGCAAGGCGAGCGGACAGGCGGTGTTCGACCAGCCATGCGCTGCAATTGGGGCACTGGAACCGGTGCCCGCAATTGCGGCACAGGGTCAGCGGGGCATAGCCGCGACGGTTGAGGAATAGCAGCGCCTGTTCGCCCGCCGCCAGCCGCGCCGCAATTCCTTCGATCAAAGGCGCAGACAGCCAGCGGCCATTGGCGGGCTTTTCGATCGTCAGGTCGATCAGTTTGATCGCAGGCATTTCAGCCACGCCAAAGCGGCTGGGCAGCACCAGCTTCTTATATATTCCGCTGCTCGCCATATGCAGGCTTTCCAGCGCCGGGGTCGCGCTGGACAGGATCACCGGAACGCCCTCGAACCGCGCGCGCATTACCGAGACATCGCGGGCGTTGTATCGCACCCCGTCATCCTGCTTGAAACTGATCTCATGCGCTTCATCGACCACGATCAGGCCAAGGTCGGCATAGGGCAGGAACAGTGCAGAGCGCGCACCGACGATGACCTGCGCGCCCCCACCTTTTGGGCCTCCGGCAATGGCGCGCCACGCGCGGCGGCGTTCGGTCGATTTGAGCGAGGAATGCCACTGAACCGGGGCCGCGCCAAAGCGTTGCTCGAAGCGGGAGAGGAAATTCTCGGTCAGCGCGATTTCGGGCAGCAACACCAGCACTTGCCGCCCCATGCGGAGCGCCTGCGCGACAGGTTCGAAATAGGTCTCGGTCTTGCCTGATCCCGTCACTCCGTCGAGCAAAAAGGGGGCAAAGCTGCGCGCTGCCACCGCGTCCACCATCTCACGTGCCACGGCTCGCTGATCGAGAGAGAGTTCGGGCTGATGAAAATCCGCATCCGCTTGAGGATAGGGCCGGTCGATGGCCACCATTACCGGCTCGATCACGCCCTGATTGACCAGCCCGCGCAGCACCCCTTCGGATACGCCCGCAATCCCGGCCAGTTCACGGATCGTCCCCTGTTCATCCTCCAGCGTCTCAATCGCGGCAAGCCGCTGCGACGTCATGCGTTCGGGCAGGCCGCCCGACAGGCGGTATTCGGTCATGGTGGTCGGCCCGCCCAGCGCGCCTCCGCTCGACAAAACCATTCGCGCGACGCTGGCCAGCGCTGCGCAGTAATATTCGGCGGTCCATTCGATCAGGCGGCGCAAAGGAGCGGAGAGCGGCGGCACATCCACCACCTCGCGGATCGGGCGCAGTTTGTTCGAATCGACCTGCTTGCCCGGCAGGCGGCCTTCGTCCCAGACGATTCCGGTCACCGTCCGCGGCCCTAGCGGAGCGATCACGACGCTGCCCGGTTCGACGCGCATGCCCTTCGGCACGCTGTAATCGAGCGGGCCGAGCGCGGCATTCAGAACAAGTAGTCGGACGCGGTTCATAATCGGGATACAATATGGGGTGATTCACGCAGGCATCACAAGGACAGAAGACCGACTATGAACGACCTTGCATCAACGCCGCTCGACCGGCGCCTGCTCATGACTGCTGGATTGGGCGGCGCGGCAATGCTTGTGCTGCCCGCTTGCACCAGCTTCCCTGCCTTCAGCATGACCGAAGCGATCCGGAGATTGCTGCTGCGCGCAAGCGAAAACGCCTTTGCTCGGTTGACCGCACCGGATGGCTATTGGGATCAACAGGTCGGGCGACTGGGGTTGTCCAACATGCTCGGCACGCGCGGCGATACTCTGACGCGCATCCTGACCTCGGCGCTGTTCAAGGACCGGCTCGAAGACGCCTTTGCCGATATTGCCATCGAGGGATCCTATCGCGCCGCTCCAATTGTGACCGATGCGGTGCGGGTGATCGGCTTTGCCAACGCGATCGAATTGGTGCGCGGCGGACCCCAAGCCGCAACCGAGGCGCTGCGCGGCGAATTGGGCGGGCGTTTGATCGATGCAATGGTGCCCGAATTGGGCGAGGCAATCCGCATCGCCTCTGACCCGCTGGTCGGCCAGTTGATCGACGCCGCCACCGGCACCAATGTCAGCGGCATTGCACAGCGGCTCGCAGGAAATATTGACGATGCGATCTGGACCGAAATCGGCGCAGAGGAAGCCGCAATCCGCGCCGATCCCCGCTCAACCCGCGATCCCGTGCTGATTGGCGTGTTTGGCGCGGGCACGCAGATTTGATGCACTTACCGCGCTAGAAGTTCATGAAGATGTTGACGTTGGCAACGTGGTCGGATCGGTCTCGACCATCACGAAAGACGTGCTGATTGAGATAACCCGGAACGACCTGAACGCCCGGTGCAAGTGGCACTGAGACACCCACGAAGTTACGCCACACCGACAGTCCGCCGCGCTGTATCGGGGTTTCATTCAGCTCAATGAACGGCTCAGTGTAGGCGACAATCTGGTTGGTTTCGCTGATCGGCGCCCGCAATTGCACAAAATTGCGCAGCCGCCAGCCGATCTCGCTGCCTTCCTCAAATGTGCGTTGTTCCAGCCGGGTGCGGGAATCGAGTGTGACGCCGCCAGCATTGACAAGGCGCAGGTTGAGTTCCTGATAAAAGCGATGCTCGTTGATTCGCGACGGTCCCACCGGATCGGTGCGGATATAAGCATAGCCGCCGCCGATATTGACATCCGGATTGATGCGATAGGCGACCAGGCTGCGCAGCAACAACTGGCCCAGCCGGTCTGCATCATTGGTGAAGCGTTCTTGCGCTTCGATGCGCACATAGACGTCGTCGCTGACATTGAATGTGGCAAATTGCCCGGTCCAGATGTTGAAATCATCCTCCGCCGCATTTACCGGACCAGCGCAGAACGCGGCGAGGGAGGCGCTGGCGAAAACGATTGTCC
Organism: Qipengyuania sp. ASV99; assembly: GCF_047872805.1. Classification (NCBI taxonomy): domain Bacteria; kingdom Pseudomonadati; phylum Pseudomonadota; class Alphaproteobacteria; order Sphingomonadales; family Erythrobacteraceae; genus Qipengyuania; species Qipengyuania sp. ASV99. The sequence continues at coordinate 65,063 of NZ_JBLQUK010000010.1, forward strand.
TGAAAAGGCCGCGTGCGTTTGCCGAAATCATGATAGTTCCCTGCGATGATATGAGACAACATTAACTGCCGCACGGCGCAGGTGTTCCCGAAAATTTCAACCACTTTTCAGAACCGCTGCGTTACCAATATCTGCGGAACATGATTGATCTGTTCTGATCCATCGGGCTGCGGAGTGAAGATAAACAGATAGCCCGCGCCCAGCGACAGCGCTTCTGCCGCCCGGTATGTCAGGATCAGCCGGGCGCGCCATTGATCGCGCGCGGCGTCGGGATCGCGGTTGCGGGTCTGGACGAGGTTGAAATATTCGCCGTCAATGCTGCCGCGCCAATCGCGTCCCAGCGGCTGAGTGTAGCGCAGGCGCTGTCGGAACCGCAGTTCCATCCGGTCTGCGCCGTCAAAGAACCTTTGTTCGATCCGGGTGCGCGCCGCGATACGCCCGCGCGTGAATGTCACCTCCTGATGGGGGCGTAGTTCGGTCGCGCCGCCTGCGGCTTCGAACACACCGAACCCGCCGCCGATGCGCACGCCATCTGCCGCCTTTCGATCGATTGAAAAGCGGAGAGTTTGCTGTTCGTCGCCCAATCGCTGTTCGCGCCAGCGCGCCGAGCCGTCGATGGTCAGCCGCGTTTCCTCATCCAGATCGCCCTGCACAATTGCATAGGCCCACAATTGCACATCTTCTTCCTGCGCAAACGCCGCCGACGGTTGCCAAGCGGCAAGCGCGCAGGCAATCACGCTGGCAAATCTGTTGGGGGTCATAATCATGGCTTTAAGTCTAAGGCTCCTGCACAATGAGAACCAGTTTAACGCAACTGTGAAAGGGCGCGCTCATGAAATTCTTTGTCGACACCGCCGAGATCGAGGACATTCGTAATCTGGCGAGCACCGGCTTGCTCGACGGGGTGACCACCAATCCATCGCTGATCCACAAATCCGGTCGGGATTTCATGGAAGTAACCAAGGAAATCTGCAGCATCGTCGATGGTCCGGTTTCAGCCGAAGTTGTCGCGCTGGATCATGAAACTATGATGAAAGAGGCCGAAGTGCTGCGCAAGATTGCGGACAATGTCTGTATCAAGGTGCCGCTCACGGTCGATGGGCTGAAAACCTGCAAGGCGCTCACTAGTGAAGGCACAATGGTCAATGTGACCCTGTGCTTTTCCGCCAATCAGGCGCTGCTCGCGGCAAAGGCCGGGGCGACCTTCATCTCGCCATTCGTCGGGCGGCACGATGACAATGGCACTGACGGGATGGACCTGATCCGCGACATCCGGCTGATCTATGACAATTATCTCTATGACACCGAGATCCTCGTCGCCAGCATCCGGCACACGGGCCATGTGCTCGAAAGCGCGCGGATTGGCGCGGATGTCATCACTGCGCCGCCCAAGGTCATTCTCGCGCTGTTCAACCATGTGTTGACGGACAAGGGGATCGAAGGCTTCCTCAAGGATTGGGCAGCGACCGGGCAATCGATATTGTAACATTTGCGAGTCCCCGCGAAGGCGGGGACCTCATGCCGTAAGCAGTGCGTTTGCGGCATGAGGCTCTCGCCGTCGCGGGAGCGCACAAGGGTATTTATGGCTGAAGAATCCCCTCTCGACAGATTTAAACAGGCGCTAACCGGAGCGTCACGGGCGATCGCGCGCGATGCCGAGGTCGAGGTCGCTTGGAGCGCCGATGTGCCTGGCAGCGCGGGCAACCGTTTCCGCGTGCCATTGCCTGGGCGCGATTTGCCGCCTGAGCAGGTTACCGAAGCGCGCGGCTTTGCCGACAGTTTCGCGCTCAAATTGCGGCATCACGATGCAGGCCTCCACGCCTTGGGCGCGCCGCCAGAGCCGGTTGCGCGCGCTTGTTATGATGCGATCGAACAGGTCCGTTATGAGGCCTTGGGTGCGAACCGGTTTGGCGGGATCAGGGCCAATCTCGATTCCGCCACCGAATTGCGCACCGCCGCCGATCCCATCGTGCGCGCGCAGAATTCTTCCGAAGTGCCGCTGCAAACCGCGCTTTCGCTGATGCTGCGCGAACAATTGACGGGGGAGGCGGTGCCGCAAAAGGCGCAGGCCGGGGTTGGTCTGGTGCGCGAATTCATCCTTGAGAAAATCGGCGATGATTTCTCCGCGCTCGGGGATAGCCTGACCGACCAGGAAGCGTTTCAGCGGCTTGCGCTCGATTTGCTGCGTGATCTTGACCTGACCCGCCCCACCGATGCGCCCGACCAGACCGACAATGATGATTCGGACGAGGACGAGGGCGAAGAGGACGATCAGTCCGGCGATGAACAGAACGAAGGCGACGGCGACCCGCAAAGCGCCGAAATTGCCGGCGACATGGCCGAAGGCGACGGCGAAGGTGATGCCGAAAGCGAGCTTTCCGCAGATGAGGATATGCAGGACGGCGAACCGGGTGAAGAAGGCGATGCCTCCAACGCCCCGGTGCGCCCTAACCGCCCGCAGGGTGATATTCCTGAGGGCCTCGATTACAAGGCCTTTACGGAGCGGTTCGACGAAGAGGTTTCCGCGCCCGAACTGTGCGATGCTGAGGAACTGGACCGGCTGCGCGCCTATCTCGACAGCCAGCTGACGGGATTGCAGGGGGTCGTGACCCGGCTCGCCAACCGCCTGCAACGCCGCCTGATGGCACAGCAGAACCGCAGCTGGGATTTCGATCAGGAAGAGGGCGTGCTTGATGCCGCGCGCCTGTCCCGCGTGATCGTCTCGCCCGGCACTGCGCTGACCTACAAGGTCGAACGCGACATTGATTTCAAGGATACGATCGTCACCCTGCTGATCGACAATTCCGGCTCAATGCGCGGACGCCCGATCAGCATCGCCGCGATCAGCGCCGACATCCTTGCGCGCACCTTGGAGCGCTGCGGGGTCAAGACCGAGATCCTCGGCTTCACCACCCGCGCATGGAAGGGCGGGCAGAGCCGCGAGGCGTGGCTGGCCGATGGCAAGCCGCAGGGGCCGGGGCGTCTCAACGATCTGCGCCACATCATCTACAAACAGGCTGATGAGCCGTGGCGCCGCGCGCGCCGCAACCTTGGGCTGATGATGCGCGAAGGGCTGCTGAAAGAGAATATCGATGGAGAGGCTTTGCTGTGGGCGCACAGCCGCTTGATGTATCGCCCCGAGGAACGCCGCATCCTGATGGTGATTTCGGACGGCGCACCGGTGGATGACAGCACCTTGAGCGTCAATTCCGCCGGGTATCTTGAGGCGCATCTGCGCGGCGTGATCCAGTGGATCGAAAGGGTTTCGCCCGTGCAGCTGGTGGCGATCGGGATTGGGCATGATGTGACGCGCTATTATCGCCGCGCGGTGACGATCATGGATGTCGAACAGCTCGGCGGCACGATCATGGAGCAACTGGCGGAGCTGTTCGAGGATGAGAAGGGCAAGGGGCGGTGAAGCGGGACATGGACTTGATCCGCGAGATGCTACTCTGGATGGAGGAGCATGATGACCGGCTAATTTTGCTCAATGAGTTCAAGCTATTTCGAGATAATCGTGAGTTGACCCTCGCACACATCGCGATGCTGAAATCGGCTGAGTTTGTCGTTGAGAACGATCATCGATGCTTGGCTATTACTTGGCAAGGCCATGAATTTCTGGATAAAGTCCGCGATCCCGAAATTTGGAGGAAAACCAAGGAAGGTGCGACCAAGCTGAACTCATGGGGCGTGAAGCTGATCGGAGAAATGGCGAGCGGGTATATCCGCGCTAAAGCAGCGGAGTTAGGCATTCCGTTAGTGTGACGGCACAGACAGCTACCATTGCCCCAATCATACAAAGTATGATATCTGCATACTCATGAGCAAACTCGAACGCATCACCGTCACCATGCCCGCCGAAATGGCTGCCAAGCTGCGCGCGGCGGTAGAGCGCGGCGATTATGCCACCACCAGCGAAGTGGTGCGCGAGGCGTTGCGCGATTGGAGCGACGAGCAGGAGCGGGCCGACCGAGACAACGCCGCGGTGCGCGCGATGCTCGATTCGGCGCGTGCAGGCGGACGTATCCCTGCGGGAGAGGTGTTCGCGCAGGTGCGTGAGCATGTGGCTAAGGTTGCAGGCGAAGAACTGGCCCGGCGCAGCGCGTGAACTTTGCCTTTACTCCGGATGCGCAGGTCGACTTGCTCGACATTGGCGAGACCATTGCGCGCGACAATCCCGAACGCGCTGCCAGCTACGTCGCTGAACTGCTTGATCGCACAGCGCAGATTGCCGGACAGCCAACATTATACCGCATGCGGCCCGAATGGGGCAGTGCAGTGCGCTCGGCGCGCTTTGGCAATTACCTGATCCTGTTTGAAGTTAGCGAAGAAGGCGTCACGATCCTGCGCTACCTTCATGGTCGCCGCGATATCGAAACAATTATGTCCGGAGATGCCGAATGAACGTCACCCAAGCCGTAACCACCCGTCGCTCTGTCCGGCAGTTTCTCGACAAGCCGGTCGGTCTCGAAACCTTGCGCCGCGTGATGGACAAGGCACGCTGGGCGGCATCGGGATGCAATTATCAACCGTGGGAAGCAACCATCCTCACCGGCCAGCCGCTCAAGGACTTGCAGGCAAAACTCACCACCTCTCCGCCGCAAGCCGCCGAATATGACTGGACCGCGCCGGGGCAGGAAGACGCCTATACCGCGCGGCTTCACGGCGTATCGAAGGGCATGTTCGGCGCGCTGGGAATCGCCCGCGACGATAGCGCGGGGCGCATGGCGGCGATGGGGCGCAACACCACCAGCTTTGACGCGCCGGCGGTTATGTTCGTCTATTTCCCGCGCCTGATGAAAGAACCGCAATGGTCCGACACCGGCATGTGGCTGCAGACCGTCGCGTTGCTGCTGCGCGAGGAGGGGCTGGATAGCTGCTTTCAGGAATATATGGCGCTTTATGCCAATGTGATCCGCAACCATCTGGGGCTGGATCACGAACGCTATATGTTCTTTTGCGGTATGGCGATCGGATATCGCGATCCCGATGCCCCGCTCAACAATTTTGAACGCGAGCGGGTGCCACTGGACGAACAGGTGCAGTTCATCGGGTTCTGATTCCCGTCATTGCGAGGAGCGAAGCGACGTGGCAATCCAGAGCGGCGCGCATTTGGCACTGGATTGCCGCGCCTTCGGCTCGGAATGACGAGAGAATTGACGGAATCACACAGTCTGGCCAAAGCACTGCCCCATGACCGAAGCGCCCTTAAAACTGTTCAACTCGCTCACCCGGCAGCTGGAACCATTCGTGCCAGTCCATGATGGGGAAGCGCGCGTCTACACTTGCGGGCCGACGGTCTACAATTACCCGCATATTGGCAATATGCGCGCCTATGTGTTCGCCGATGTGCTGGGGCGCACGCTGTCGTGGAAGGGCTACAAACTCACCCACGTCATCAACATCACCGATGTCGGGCATTTGACCGACGATGCCGACGCGGGCGAGGACAAGATGGAGAAGATGGCTGCGGAGAAAGCGCAGTCGATCTGGGACATCGCGCGGCATTACACCGAGGCATATTGGGCCGATGTAAAGGCGCTCAATATCCGCGAGCCGGCTACATGGTCGATTGCGACCGATTACATCGGCGACATGCTCGAATTCGCGAAGGGTATCGCGGACAAGCATTGTTATGAGCTCGACAGCGGGCTGTATTTCGATGTGTCGAGCGTGGCAGATTACGGGCGGCTCGCGCGCGCTCAAACGGATGATGGCGAAAGCCGAATCGGCGATGTCGAAGGCAAGCGCAACGCCGCCGACTTTGCCATTTGGCGTAAGACTCCGGCGGGCGAGAAGCGCCAGATGGAATGGGACAGCCCATGGGGCAAGGGCGCGCCCGGTTGGCATCTCGAATGTTCGGTGATGGGGGAAAAGCTGCTCGGCTTCCCGTTCGACATCCACACCGGCGGGATCGACCACCGTGAAATCCATCACCCCAATGAAATCGCGCAAAATCAGGCGTTTTGCGGCTGCGGTTCATTGGATGTTGCAAGTCATTCGGGCGCGAAGATCTGGATGCACAACAACTTCCTGGTCGAACGTTCGGGCAAGATGTCGAAGAGCTCGGGTGAGTTCCTGCGGCTGCAATTGATGATCGACAAGGGCTATCACCCACTCGCCTACCGCATGATGTGCCTGCAGGCGCATTACCGCAGCGAGCTGGAGTTTTCGTGGGAAGGGCTGGAAGCGGCGCTGGTGCGGTTGAAGCGGATGGTGATGGGGGTGGAGAGGCTTCGTTCAAAATTCTCACAGCTTCACGAATTTCCGCCACTCGCTGGGTCGGAGGCCAGCTTCTTTCTCGATGAATTCGATGCTGCGATTAGCGACGATTTAAATTCGCCCGAGGCCCTAACGATCTTTGATCGCGTCCTAGCGACACCTGCGATTCCTGACGAATATCGGTGGCCGCTGTTGTTGCATATGGATGAGGTTCTTGGCTTGAACATTAGATGGCTGGATCGCCTTCATCTAAGGCTACGACCGCTTGATGCTCAGCTCCGCACAAATGAAGTTGAAGACAAGGTCTTTGAGCGCGTCAAAGCGCGCGCCGCTAAGGACTTCGCATACTCCGACGCGATCCGCGATGAACTCAGCGCCAAGGGAGTTGAAGTGATGGACGGTGATCCTCTCGGCTGGGATTGGAAGCTGAGCGTATGAGTGATCGCAGGAAGCATTGGCAAACCGTCTATGAAACCAAACCGACCGATCAGGTCAGTTGGTATCAGCCCCTGCCAAGCCCTTCGCTCGACGCGCTCGCACGATTGCAGGCAACTCCCAATCGATCGCTGATCGATATCGGCGGGGGTGCGTCGTCGCTGGCTGCCGAATTGCTGCGCGCGGGATGGAGCGACCTTGCTGTGCTCGATATATCGGACGCGGCGCTTTCCCATGCTCGCGCGGCGTTGGGAGCGGATGCAGGGAACGTCGATTGGATTTGCGCCAACATCACGGCTTGGCACCCCAAGCGCACCTTTGATATCTGGCATGATCGCGCCGTGTTTCATTTTCTGACGGAGCACGCCGAGCGGGCAGTGTATAAATCGGCGCTGCTGGACGGGCTCGCACAGGGCGGGCTGATGCTGATCGCCACCTTTGCCAAGGATGGTCCCGAAAAATGCAGCGGACTGCCGGTTCGGCAATATGGCGCGGATGATCTGACACAGGAATTCGGCGCTAGCCTGAGCTTGATCGAAAGCTGGCGCGAAACCCATCTTACACCTTCGGGTGCAGCGCAGGCCTTCACATGGTGCGCCTTTCGCAAGGAGACGACATGACCACTCGCCTGACAACCCTCGCAATATCCGGCCTCATTCGCCCGCTGCTGGAGCCGCGGCTTCCCGATGACCTCGATGTGCGCTGGTTCATGACGCATGAAGAGGCGTTGGAGGCGGTGAAGGGGGCCGAAATTGGCTGGTTCGATTCCAACAACCCACAGGACATGGTGAAGACCCTGAACGCGGCGACCGATCTGAAATGGCTTAATTCGATCTACGCCGGGCTGGATTTCCTGCCGATGGACGTGCTGATCGAGCGCGGGATCACCGTCACCAACGGTGCGGGCATCAACGCGATCACGATTGCTGAATATGTGGTGATGGGAATGCTGAACATCGCCAAGGGTTACCGCGAGGTGGTGCGCGCGCAGGACCGGCACGAATGGCTGCTCGATTCGCCGGGCAAGCGCGAACTGGCCGGGTCAAAGGCGCTGCTGCTGGGCTATGGCGCAATTGGAAAGCTGATCGAGCCGCGCCTTGCTGCCTTTGATGTGGCGGTCAGCGTGGTGCGGCGCAGCGCCAGGGTCTCTGGGGGCGAAAACACCCTTGGTCCCGATGAATGGCGCGCGCGGCTGGGCGAGTTTGACTGGATCATCCTCGCCGTCCCCGCCACCCCCGAGACCGAGGGTATGATCGGGGCGGATGAGCTGTCCGCGATGAAATCCGACGCCGTGCTCGTCAACATCGCGCGCGGCAGCGTGATCGATCAGGGCGCGCTGGTGGAGGCGCTGGAAAGTAAGCGGATTGGCGGCGCATTTCTGGATGTCACCACGCCCGAACCGCTACCCTCCGATCACAAATTATGGTCGCTTTCCAATGCGCATATCACCATGCATCTATCGGGGCGCGCGCAGGAAAAGATGTTTTATCGCAGCGCCGAACGATTCCTTGAAAATCTGGCAAAATACCGCGCTGGCCAGCCGATTGGGCCGGTTTTCGATCCTCGGCTTGGATATTGATACGGCCAAATCATTCTTGGCCCTTGGATTCTGGCGGATTCCTGCAATACATAACCTAGCGACTTGGCCATCACGGCCCGGTCACATAGGAATTGTAGCGCAAGGGCAATTGGGGTGCAGCCTCCGAAAGGGGGTGTCTTTGCGTGAAAACTGTTTCGGCGGGCGCCGCAATCGCCTGCGCGCAATCATGGGGGGAAATTTCAGATGACCACTACCAAAAAAGCCTCGGACGTTTTTATCGAGTGCCTCGAAGCCGAAGGCTGCGAATATATCTTTGGCGTCCCAGGGGAGGAAAATCTTGATTTCCTCGATTCGCTGGGCCGGTCCAAACAGATCAAACTGATCCTCACCCGCCATGAACAAGGCGCAGGCTTTATGGCCGCAACCTATGGCCGCCACACGGGCAAGACCGGCGTCTGCGTTGCGACGCTGGGGCCAGGCGCAACCAATTTCGTGACCTCCGCTGCCTATGCACAATTGGGCGGGATGCCGGTGCTGATGATTACCGGTCAGAAACCGATCAAGAAATCGAAGCAGGGCCGGTTCCAGATCGTCGATATCGTCCAATTGATGGGGCCGGTCACCAAATATGCGATCCAGATCGCGGCGGGCGACAACATCCCCAGCCGCGTCCGCGAGGCCTATCGTCTGGCCGAGGAAGAAAAGCCTGGCGCGACCCTGATCGAACTGCCCGAGGATATTGCCGAAGAACACGCGACCGATTTCAAGCCGCTGCCAAAGAGCATCGCGCGGCGTCCTTCGGCAGAGTCCAAGGCAGTGCGTGCAGCGGTTGAAGCCATCGAAAAGGCCAAGAGCCCGATCATCGTCATCGGCGCTGGCGCCAACCGCAAAAAGGCGGGCCGGATGCTTGAACAGCTGGTCGAGAAGACCGGCATTCCCTTTCTGACGACGCAGATGGGCAAGGGCGTGATTGATGAACGCCATCCGAAATTCGTAGGCTGCGCTGCGCTGTCGGCGGGCGATTTCGTTCACCGCGCGGTGGAGGCATCGGATTGCATTATCAATGTCGGCCACGATGTGATCGAAAAGCCGCCGTTCTTCATGAAGGACAACGGCGTCACCGTGATCCATGTTTCGACCAAGACGGCAGAGGTCGATCCGGTCTATTTTCCGCAGATCGAAGTGATCGGCGACATCGGCAATGCAATCTGGCAGATCAAGGAAGACATTTCGCCCAACCGCGACTGGAACTTTGACCAGCTGCTTGCCTATCATCAGGCTGAGCTGGATCACACCGCCGGGCTGGCCGCCGATACACGCTTCCCGATTTTCCCGCCGCATCTGGTTCAGCAAGTGCGCGACTGTATGCCGCGCGACGGGATCATCTGCCTTGACAACGGGGTCTACAAGATCTGGTTCGCGCGCGGTTACACCGCTTACCTCCCCAACACCGTGCTGCTCGACAATGCGCTGGCCACGATGGGCGCGGGCCTGCCGAGCGCGATGATGAGCGCGATGCTCTATCCCGAACGCAAGGTGATGGCGGTTTGCGGCGACGGCGGGTTCATGATGAATTCGCAGGAGCTTGAAACGGCGGTGCGTCTGGGGCTGAACCTGACCGTGCTGATCCTGCGCGATGATGCCTATGGCATGATCCGCTGGAAACAGGCGAACATGGGCTTTGAAGATTTCGGCCTGACCTATGGCAACCCTGATTTCGTCAAATATGTCGAAAGCTATGGCGGGCACGGCCACCGGGTCGAATCGTCGTCGCACCTTACCCAGGTGCTCGCGCATTGCCGCGATACGCCGGGGGTCCATTTGATCGATTGCCCGGTCGATTACACGGAGAACGATCAAATCCTGAACCGCGATATCAAGAAACTCAGCGCGGAATTGTGATTGCCACCGACGACCAAAGGACATGACCATGCATGAAGTCGTCAATCCGTTTGACCTTTCAGTGATCGGCAGCGTGCCGACCGCTGATTGGGAAATGGTCGATGAATATCTAGACCGCGCGCAGGCGCTGCACCGGGATCGCTCGCAGTGGAAGAAGCCGCATGAACGCGCGGCCATCCTCCACCGGGCGATGGAGATCATGAAGGAAAGGCGGGACCATCTCGCCTTTCAGGTCGCCAATGAAGGGGGCAAACCGCTGGTCGATGCGCGGGTCGAAGTGGACCGTGCGATCAACGGGATGGAACTGTGCATCCACGAAATCGGGTCGCTGAAAGGCACTGAGATCCCGATGGGGCTGACGGCAGCGGGGGATGGGCGGCTTGCCTGGACCACCCGCGAACCGATTGGCGTGGTGGTTGCGGTCTCGGCCTTTAACCACCCGCTGAACCTGATCGTGCATCAGGTCGCGCCAGCGGTGGCGACCGGATGCCCGGTGATCGTCAAGCCTGCGGCGGATACGCCACTGTCGTGTTTCGAGTTTATCTCGATCCTGCACGAAGCGGGCCTGCCAGAGGATTGGGCCCGCGCGGTTCAGCCTCCCCGCGATGTGTCGGAGCGCATGGTCAGCGACCCGCGCGTCGCTTTCTTCAGCTTTATCGGGTCCGCCGGAGTTGGCTGGTCGCTGCGGTCGAAACTGGCACCGGGCACGCGCTGCGCGCTCGAACATGGCGGCGTGGCTCCGGTGATTGTCGATGCGACTGCGGATATTGACGCCGCCGTGCCCAGCCTGACCAAGGGCGGTTTCTACCATTCGGGTCAGGTCTGTGTATCGGTGCAGCGCGTATTTGCGCATAGCTCAATCATCGGCGATCTTGCTGCGAAGATGACTGAGGCTGCCAAGGCGCTGACCGTGGGCAATGCGGTGCGCGAGGATGTCGACTGCGGCCCATTGATCCGGCCCAAGGAATGCGACCGCGTCGCCGCTTGGGTCGATGAAGCGCGCGAGGGCGGCGCAGAGGTGCTGTGCGGGGGCGAGAAGCTGTCGGACACGACCTACGCTCCCACTCTGCTGCTTAACCCGCCGGTCGATGCCACGATTTCGCGCAACGAAGTGTTCGGCCCGGTGGTGTGCCTCTATTCCTATGACGATGTGGACGCTGCGATTGCGCAGGCCAATTCACTCGACGTGGCGTTTCAGGCGGCGGTGTTCACCAACGATCTGAAAAGCGCGCTGCACACCTATCGCAACATCGACGCATCAGCGGTCATGGTGAACGATCACACAGCCTTCCGCACCGACTGGATGCCCTTCGCCGGGCTGCGCACATCAGGACACGGGGTGGGCGGAATTCCCTACACCTGCCACGAAATGACGATTGAAAAGATGATCGTATTCAAGGGCTGAGACGCATTTCGCCCGCGCATTAACGCGGGCGAAGCGTCAATTCGTAGGGTATAAACAGCAGCACCTCACCTGGGCCTGCGCGCGTCCATTGGACCGGCATGTTCAGCCCGGTGAGTTCGACCGCATAGTCAGGGCCGATCACCTCCGCTTGCCGCTTTGCGTCGCTGGTGATTTCGGCAATGATAGCGTCGCGGTAGCTGTCGGGGCCGACAATCGAAAGCGTGGGGTCGCCCATTTCATCCATCTGAGCCCTTCCGACTTCGGGAACGCCTTCGATAAATGCGCGGATTGCCGCCTGCGCTTCTGCCACCGACTGGCCATCGAGCGGAGCCTTGACCAGAATGTTCACCCTTTGGGCATCGGGTCTGCGGTCGTCCAGCAAATCGACATCCTCAACATTGTCGAGGGAGAGGCGGGTGAGAATATAGCTCCCAGTGGCCAGTTCAATTGCGCCCCGGTCCGCACTGCGGATCGCCGCGCGCAGCATCGCAAGGATCTCTTCGGCGCGTTGCTCGCCGTCACGCGTGTCACCGCGCACGGCCACTTCCTGCACAAGAAAATCGGCCTTGCGCCTCAGGCCGATTGCGGGCTGGTAATCCGAATAATCATCCTGATCGATGCGCGATCCCGTGACGACGATTTCCTGACGGCTCAAATCCTGAGCCACAGCCGCAGTTTCGGCGATCAAGGCGGCGCAAAGTATCAGCAAAAACCTGTGCATCGCGGAATCCTCTCAATATGCCTGCGAATATTGAAACCGCCCGCGACACTTGGTCAAGCGTATTACCGCTCCTCCAAGAGCAACAGCACTGCGGTCACCACCATGCGTTCCTCCGCGCCAAAACGGTGATCGACGGCGCTTATTGTGGCGTCGGCAACCAGATGGCCGGGGATGGTGAATTCGTGATCGGGCAGGTGAGCGATGAAATCTTCGCCCGCCAACACCGCTTCGGCACCGGGAAAATCCAGCATCACTTCGTGGCGTGTGCCGGAAAAGGTGATCGAAGCCCAGGCCCTCTCTTCGTGAGAGAGCAGCTTGGCGCGTCCCTTGGCGAGCATCAACAGCGCCTCTTGCACCCGGTCGGACGTGCTGCGGCGCGGTCGATAGCGGCGCGCTTGCGAACGGGGTGATGGCTGTGCACCGCTGCCGTCGGCGGATTTGGATTCCAATTCGTAAGGCGCATCGGCAAGGTTTGTGTCGTTAAAAAGCATGCGAAAGTTCCTTCATCTCGGAAGTAGAAAATTGCTGGGGCGCAGGAGCAGGCGCGGGGCGCAACGCGGCCTCATATTCGGTCATCCAGCGGCGGATGCGCGCCTCGGTGGATGCGCGCGGCACGCGGCCCATCCGCAGATCCAGCACAAAGCGCGGGTCATTGGCGGCCAATCTGCCGAATTTGGTCGCGGGCATTTCGTGCACGCGCATGAATTTCTCGATCCTGCGAATCAGCATCTCGACTGTCTCCTTTGGCCCCGGAGGGTTTGAAAATCGGGGAGACGCGACCCTGCGACTCGCTCGATGTTCCTTAAATGTTCCAGTCCAAATCCAACTTGTCTAGGAAAAATCTTTCGTGTAGGAAGGATTTATGATTAAGCAGCCAGAAACCTTTGCCGAGGGACCGCGCGCCCGCCTTCTCGAACTGTCGCAGGAACGCGGGGCGAGCCTTGCCAGCCTGTCCGAATTGCTCGGCCGGAATGCGAGCTATCTCCAGCAATTCATTCGCAAAGGGAGTCCGCGAAAGCTGGAGGAGGGGGACCGGCGGATGCTCGCGCAATTCTTCGGCGTGGCGGAGGAGGAACTGGGCGGGAGCGATCCGACGCAGGAAAATTCCTACGCTCAAACCCGTAGGCGGGGTGATTCGGGCGAATGGGTCGATGTCCCCCGGCTCGATATCGGCGCGTCAGCGGGTCCGGGTGCTCTGCCGGAGAGCGAGAAGGCGTTCGACGCCTTTCGCTTCTCGCGCCGCTGGCTCGCGGAGCAGGGGCTGGAAGGCGCGCAATTGTCCGCGATCACGGTCGAGGGCGATTCGATGGAGCCGCTGCTGCGCGATGGCGACGAAATCCTCATTGACCGCCGCCCGCAACCCTTCCGCGACGGGGTGCATGTCGTGCGCCTAGGCGACACATTAATGGTCAAGCGCGTTGCGCAGGCCGGGGCAGGGCGCTTCGCGCTGCTATCGCAAAACCTCGCCTATCCGCCGGTGGAGGTGGCGGCGGAGGAGGTGGCGATTATCGGGCGGGTTGTGTGGAAGGGGGGGCGGGTTTAAGCCGCATTCCTATGACCGACACACCCAAAACGCCTCCGATGAAAGCCGCGATTATTCCGGTAACGCCGCTTCAGCAGAACTGCTCGCTGATCTGGTGCACCAAGACGATGAAGGGCGCGTTGGTCGATCCCGGCGGCGATCTCGATAAGCTGAAGGAGGGCGTCGCTAAATCGGGCGTGACGCTCGAAAAAATCCTCGTCACCCACGGCCATCTCGACCATTGCGGGCAGGCGGGGATGCTGGCGGACGAGCTGGGGCTCGACATCGAAGGCCCGCATGAGGACGACCGCTTCTGGATCGACCAGCTCGATGATGACGGCCCGCGCTGGGGGATGGTAGCGAAAAGCTTCACCCCGACCCGCTGGCTGACGCACGGCGACACGGTCACAGTTGGCGAATTGACATTGGACGTCATCCACTGCCCCGGCCACACCCCCGGCCATGTGGTGTTCTTCCATGAACCCAGCCGCTTCGCCATTGTCGGCGACGTGCTGTTTCAGGGCTCAATCGGGCGCACGGACTTCCCCAAAGGCAATCATCAGGACCTGATCGATTCGATCACGCAGCGCCTCTGGCCCTTGGGTGAGGACGTGATGTTCATCCCCGGCCACGGCGCCACCAGCACCTTTGGCCGCGAACGCCAGACCAACGCATTTGTCAGCGACTACGCGCTTTCCTGATTTTCGCTCCGGCCTCCGCCGGAGCGTCCTCGCTAGACGTGCTCCGCTGCGCTACGCACCCGCTGCGGGCGCGCGGTCGCACTTGCGGCCCGCCTGCTGGCGGGCCGATGGTCGCGATGCACCTTCTTTTCTACATCACCCCCGCAGCCGCCAGCGCCGCCACTATGGCCAGCCCCAGCAGCGTGAGCATCGTCACCAGCGTGCCGATCATGCGTCCGACCTGCAACGATCCGCCGTCCATGCCGAAACCATGCGCTATGCGTCCGATGATATAGGCGGCAGCGACATATTGCAGCCATGGGCCGCCTGCGCCCGCCAATTCGATTGCCGCGATCAGCACCAGCACAAATGGCGTGTTCTCGACGAAGTTGGCCTGCGCGCGCATCCGGCGTTGCAACGGCTCGCTGCCGCCGTCGCCAATGCTGATCCCTGCGGACTGGCGGATCGCGCCGATGCGGATCGACAACCAGATGTTGAGAATCGCAGCAGCGGCGGCGGCGGCGAGTGTTACGGTCAGCACGGTCATTATGGCAGGTCCCCCTTAATTATATTTTGTCGCGCTCTGCTAGGCTTGCGCAGCACCGCTTGCAACGTGCGAATTTTGCGTTATAGCGCCCGCCTTCCGCCACAACCGGCACGGACGCATTCGCATGGGGTCGCCCTTGTGCGTAATGCCGCCTTGCCCTAAGGGCGATTTCGAAACATCCGGCGCGACAATCGCGCAAACACACGTTTTAGTTGAGGAAGTGGCGTAGCCATGGCTGTCCCCAAGAGAAAAGTATCCCCCCACCGCCGCGGCAATCGCCGCTCGCATGACGCGTTGAAAGTCGATGCATTCCAGGAATGTTCGAATTGCGGCGAGTTGAAACGGCCGCACAATCTGTGCTCGGCCTGCGGCTTTTACAACGGCCGCGAAGTGATCGTGCCCAAGGGTATCTGACCCGTTTCTGAGAAAGGACCCCGTGCATGACTTTCCCGCGTATCGCTGTTGATGCGATGGGCGGCGATGAAGGCGTGCGCGTTATGGTCGAAGGCGCGGCAATCGCCCGCCGTCAGCACGAAAAGTTCAAATTCCTGCTGGTCGGCGATCAGCAACGCATTGAACGCGCGCTGGACAATCATCCCGGTATGCGCGGCGCATCCGAAGTCCTGCACTGCGACGATGTCATCAGCGGCGATGAATTGCCAAGCAAGGCGATCCGCCGCGCCAAAACCACCAGCATGGGCCTCGCCGTCAATGCCGTGAAGCAGGGCGATGCCGGGGCCGCGGTCAGCGCGGGCAACACCGGTGCGCTGATGGCGATGAGCAAGATTGCGCTGCGCACCATGCCGGGCATTGATCGCCCCGCGCTCGCCGCGCTGTTGCCAACGCTTGAGCCGCATCACGTGGTGATGCTCGATCTGGGTGCCAACACCGAAGCAGACGCGCGCAATCTGGTGCAATTCGCGGTGATGGGTGCGGCATATTCGCGGATAGTCAACGGGTTTGACCGTCCCAAGGTGCGCTTGCTCAATATCGGCACTGAAGAGATCAAGGGCACCGATGCGCTGCGCGATGCCGCCGCGCGGTTGTCAGCGGCCCAGGGGCTTGAGCTGGAATTCGATGGCTTTGTCGAATCGGACAAAATCAATCGCGGCGAAACCCATGTCGTCGTCACCGATGGGTTTTCCGGGAACATCGCGCTCAAGGCGATCGAAGGTTCGGCGCGGTTCGTCACCGATCTCCTGAAACAGGCATTCACCAGCTCGCTGCGGTCAAAGGTTGGGTTTCTGGTTTCCAAACCCGCGACCGAGCTGCTTCGCCATCATCTCGACCCGAACAATTACAACGGCGCGGTGTTTCTTGGCCTGAACGGCGTCGTGGTCAAAAGCCATGGCAGCGCCACGGCAAAGGGCGTCGCCAATGCGGTCGCGGTGGCCGCACGGCTGCTGGAGGATAAGCTGACGCAGCGGATCGCGCTGGATCTCGCGCAGCTTGGCGAAGGCGCGCTGCGGGTTGGCGGACAGGCTGGTGGCAATGGCGCAAATGCAGACGCCGAGCCGGATTCTGCGTCCGATCCCGCCGAATGCGGAGCGGCTGCGTGACAGGTTCCAGATTGCTGGGGTCTGGTTCCGCGCTGCCCGCGCGCGTGCTGACCAATGCTGATCTAGCCGAACAAATTGACACCTCTGATGAATGGATCGTCGAACGCACTGGCATCCGCCAAAGGCATATTGCGGGCGAGGGGGAGACAACGTCGACGCTGGCGACCGCTGCGGCGCGCGCGGCGCTGGCTGATGCGGGGCTGGAGCAGGGCGATATTGACCTGATCGTGCTCGCCACCGCGACACCCGACAACACTTTCCCCGCAACCGCGACCAAGGTGCAGCATGCGCTGGGCTGCAACGGCTGCATCGCCTTTGATGTCGCGGCGGTGTGCTCGGGCTTTCTCTATGCATTGACGACAGCCGATTCGCTGCTGACCACTGGGGCCGCAAAGCGCGCTCTGGTGATCGGAGCAGAGACTTTCAGCCGGATTCTCGATTGGGAGGACCGCACCACCTGCGTTCTGTTCGGTGACGGGGCTGGGGCGGTCGTGCTCGCAGCACCCGATGCCGCCAATCCCGTCGCGGGCGGCGGACCCGGCGTTATCGCCAGCCGGCTGCATGCCGACGGATCATGTCACGATCTGCTGTATGTCGACGGCGGGCCGTCAACCACGCAAACCGTCGGTCATTTGCGCATGAAGGGCCGCGAGGTGTTCCGCCATGCTGTGGTAAACCTTGCCAATGTCCTTGGCGAAGTGATTGAAGATGCTGGAATTTCTGCCGAGGATATCGACTGGGTCGTGCCTCATCAGGCGAACAAGCGGATCCTTGATGCGACTGCGAAGAAACTGGGCATCCCGGCGGAAAAAGTGATCGTGACGGTGGATATTCACGCCAACACTTCGGCGGCTTCGGTCCCGCTGGCGTTTGACACCGCCCGCCGCGATGGCCGGATCAAGAACGGCGATCTGGTGATGTTTGAAGCAATGGGCGGCGGCTTCACTTGGGGTGCCAGCCTGATCCGAATTTGACCGCCTGGTCGGCGGCGTGGGAAAAAGCGGCTGCGACGGCTGCCCAACGTTGCAAAATATTCAATTTTCAATACTATCAGCGGTAATGAAGTGGGGCGCGCCACAGAGGGAGATATGCGGATGATGCGTTCAGTTGGTACGCTGACCCGAGCCGATCTGGCCGAGACAATCAATCGTAAGATGGGTTTCAGCCGGGCTGAATCGCTCGATCTCGTGGAAGCGATCCTCGACAAGATGACCGCCGGTCTCGAACGGGGCGAAAACGTCAAGATCTCCGGTTTCGGCAGTTTCGTTTTGCGCGACAAGAATGAGCGTGTGGGCCGCAATCCCAAGACCGGCATCGAAGTGCCGATCACGCCCCGCCGGGTGCTGACATTCCGCGCGAGCCAGCTGCTTAAAGAGCAGATCGCAAAAGGCTGAACGGGTAAGGCACGCGCATGGCCGAGTTTGACGATGGCAAGGATGACGGCGCGCTCCGTACGATTGGCGAGGTGAGCGAGGGTCTGGGCATCAAGCCGCATGTGCTGCGATACTGGGAACAGCAATTCACCTTGCTCAAACCGCTGAAACGCAGCGGCGGCAGACGCTATTACCGGCCCGCCGATGTCGCCATGGTCGAGGCGATCAACCGACTGGTCCACGAAGAGGGCTACACGCTGAAAGGCGCAGAGGCGGTGCTGCGTTCAAGCGGCGCTTCGGACCTCGACCGGCGGCAAGAGGACCGGCGTATGGGCGACCGCCGCGCCGATGGCGGCGAAGTCTTTGCCCGGCGCGCAGCCGATGCCGGACCGGTGGAATCGCCCAAACCCGATTATTCGGAAACGATCGCGAAGCTCAAAGGGCTGCGCGCTCGGCTGGCCAAGGCGATCGAGGCTTAGCGTCAAAGCAGTGGCCATGTTCGGTTTCGGCAAACGCAAGCGCGTTCGCATCACTTCTTTCTCCGAGAAGGACGCACGCCGGTTTCACGACTTCCTGTGCGACGGCGTGATCGCCGAGCATATCGGCGACTTCGCAGCGCTGCGTGAGATCCACGCCGAACTGCAGGCAGTGCGTCCTCAAGAATGTGTGCTGGCGACCCTCGATAACCCGTGGCAGGCGGTCTACACCATGTTTCACACGATCGGGAAACACCGGCTCGACGACACCCGGGGGCATGACCTGTCGGCGCTTGGCCCGGAATGTTTCGAGGACGGTGAGCATCTCGGCCACCTCAGCACCTTGGCAGAATTTCCCATCCGGCTCACAAACCTGCAAGCGCGCGCAGCCGAGCTAACCCTCGAGGATGCCTGCGGTGTGCTGCAATGGAAGACCGGTGCAATGGACGGGCAGCTCGATCCGATTGCAGTCATGTCCGATCCTGACGCGGCGCTGCGGATCGCCAATGATCGCGAGGTCCATTTCCAGTTCGTGCCGGTCGCGACCGCGTCGGATGCGCTCGCGGCGCTTCCGAACGGCTATTTCATGGGCAGCCTTGATCCGATGCAGTCCTATGCGCTCGCGCGTCATCTCGAACGGCGGCACGCAATGGCGCTGATCGGAGTGGGATCGCGCTTTTTCGGATATGCACGCTCGATCGCTCTTACCAATGACGAGGCACACGTACTGGCCCGCGACCTCGTGAAGCTGCATGAGAATGCGCCGGACGATGCGGAGCAGCGCCTTGCCGCAGCGCTGGTGGGCAAGGACTGGCTCCTGCTGCGCTTCACCGAAGTCTGAAGAGCGCCTACTCCGCCGCCATCAGCGCGGCTTCGCCCAGATCGACGCTGACGAGCCGCGAGACGCCTTTTTCGGCCATGGTTACTCCGAACAATCGGTGCATTCGGCTCATGGTCACGGCGTTGTGGGTGACGATCAGGTAACGGGTCCGGGTGGTCTGGACCATCGAATCGAGCAGGTCGCAGAACCGTTCGACGTTGGCGTCATCGAGCGGCGCGTCGACCTCGTCGAGCACGCAGATCGGCGCGGGGTTGGTCAGGAATAGCCCAAATATCAACGCCGTCGCCGTCAACGCCTGCTCTCCGCCGGAAAGAAGTGAAAGCGATTGCAGACGCTTACCGGGCGGCTGGGCGTAGATCTCCAGTCCCGCCTCAAGCGGATCGTCCGAATCGATCAGCGCCAGATGCGCGCTTCCGCCCTGAAACAGCCGGGAAAAGAGCACCCGAAAATGCCCGTCCACTTCTTCGAAAGCTGCCCGCAGCCGTTCGCGGCCCTCGCGGTTGAGGTTGCCGATTGAACCGCGCAGCCGCGCGATCGCTTCGGTCAATTCGGCCTGCTCGCTGGCACTGGTGCCGTGTTCTTCCTCAATCCGCGCGAGCTCTTCGGCGGCGACCAGATTGACCGGCCCAATCCGTTCGCGGCTGGCGGTGAGGCGGTCCATTTCTTCCGATTCGTCACTGGCGGGCCGCACCGCGTCCTCGTTGAACCCAAACCGTTCGGCCAAGAGCGGGGGTGGGCATTGAAACCGCTCGCCCGACACGCGCGCAAATTCGCTGCGGCGCGATTCCTGATTTTCCGCGCGTGCCGCCAATGTTGCCCGGCCTTCGCGCGCAACCGACAGTTTTTCCTGCGCCTCGGCCAGAGCGCGGTCGGCGGTGCTCACCGCGCTCGCACACAAATCCATCGCCGATTGTGCCGCTTCAAGCTCGCGCGTCAGCCGCTCGCGCACCGCATCGCCTTGTTCGATCTCGGCCATCAGCGCGGCGGGCTTGGCGGCAATGACGCTGCGCTCTTCTTCGATTTCTTCGAGCCGCCGTCCGGCCTCGGCAACGCGCGCCGCCGCTTCGCCAGAACGGGATTTCCAATTGGCATAATCAGCCCGCTGCGCCGCCAGTCTTTCACGCGCGACGGCAATGCCCTGATCCTGCGCGGCGAGCTGCGCCAGCGCCGATTGCACCGCCGATTTCGCAGCTTCGTGCCGCGCCCGCGCCGCCTCCAGTGCCGCGCGTCCGGCATCGGGCGGGGGCAGCGCCGCGCGCGCTTCGGTCGTGGCGGAAAGGTCGTTTTCGGCGGCGCGCAATTGCTCTTCGAGTTCGGCTGACGATGCCGCCAGCTCCTCCATTCGCGCCGCGACCCGGTCCTTAGCTGCCTCAGCCTGATCGAGCCTGCGCAGCGCGGCGCGTTCGGCCTCGGCAGCGGCGGCGATGCCGCGTTCCTGCGCAACCAACGCGGCCTGGAGCGCTGCCAGTTCTTCACGCGCGGTGCGTTCCTGCGTTTCGGCAAGCAGCGCCGCGCTCCGCAGATCGGGGATTTGCATTTCAAGTTCGGCAAGGCGGTTGGCTGCCTCCAGCTGGGCGGCCTCGGCCGAGCCTTCGCCGCGCGCAACGAATCCGTCCCAGCGGCGCAGATGGCCGCCAAGCGTGACCAGCCATTCGCCGGGGCCGAGCACGCGGCCATCATCGGCATTAGCGCAGTGGACCAGCGCTAGCCGTGCTTGCAATTCCGGGGGGCAATCGCGGACATGATCGAGCAGGCTGTCGGCCACTTGCGCGGGCGCAGTGCTGCCGGTCCAGAAACGGCCATCGCTGGCCTCTGGCGGCGCGCCCAAGGGTGACTTTGCATCGCGCCCCAGGACCGCGGCGATGGCGCGTTCATACCCTTTGGCGACGCTGACCTTGTCGAGCGCTGCGGGCAGACCTTCGCGGCCCTTGGTGCGTTTGTCCCGCGCGTCACGGTCACGGGTCAGTGCGGTGTATTCACGCTCCACCCCGGCAAGCTCTGCCCTTGCCGCAGCCAGCGCCGCACCGGTTTCATCGCGGGCGGTTTGCAATTCGCGCTTTCGCGCTTGCTCTGTGTCAAAGCGGGCGCGCAGCCGGGCGGTCTCGCTTGCGGCTTCTTCCGCAGCCTCACGCGCCGCGATAACTGCGTGATCTGGATCGTCTCCCCCCGCCAGTTCGGCGCGCGCCGCTGTGATCCGGTCGCGCTCGCGGGTGATTCTTGCGAGCCGTGCCTGCGCCTGTTCGATGGCCGCTTCGGCGACGCGCCATTCGGCTTCGACCCCGGCATGGTCGGCGGTCGCCTTGGCCAGCGCCAGTTCGGCGGAGCGGCTGGCGCGGTCAGCATTATCGGAGGCCTCCGCCAAAGCCGGTCGCTGCGCTTCGGCATCGCTGAGCGACTGCCGCGAGGTTTCAAGGTCGCGTTCCAGCTTGGCTAAGGCACCGGCGGCATCGCTGGTCAGGCGGTCGGCTGTCTGACGGTCTTCCTCCAGCCGGGAGCGTTGGCGTTCAAGATCCGCGAGCCGCGTTTCGGCGGCCTCCAACTTTTCCGAAAGCGCCGCCATGCGGTGGCCATGCGCGCTTGCATCATCGCGCCGGTCGGCCAGTTCGTCGCGCGCGCTGGCGATCCGGGCGGCGGCTTCGGCTTGCGCCTTTTGCGCGGTGTCGGCGTCGCGCTTGGCCGCATCCACCTGCGCATTGGCGGTCTCAGCGGCGGCGCGCGCTTCCTTGGCGGCGGCGGCGGCATCGCGCCACCGGGCAAACAGCAACCGCGCCTCGGCATGCTGAATTTCCTGCGACAGCTTGGTATAACGCTCCGCCTGCTTGGCCTGCCGCCGCAGCGCGGTCATCTGAGCATCGAGCCCAGCCATCAAATCTTCGAGCCGTTCGAGGTTCTTTTCCGCGGCGCGCAATTTGCTCTCGGCATCCTTGCGCCGCACATGCAGTCCGGCGATCCCGGCGGCTTCTTCCAGCATCATGCGGCGTTCGGCGGGTTTTGCCGCGATCACTTGCGCAATCTTGCCCTGCGACACCAGCGCGGGCGAATGCGCGCCAGTTGCGGCATCGGCAAAGGTCAGCGCGACGTCTTTGGCGCGCACATCATTGCCATTGACCCGGTATGCGCTGCCCGCACCGCGTTCGATTCGGCGGGTGACGATCAGTTCCTCTCCCTCGCCATCGGCGGCGTGCAGAACCACTTCGGCAAAGGCGCGCGCGGGCCGTGTGTCGGTCCCGGCAAAGATCACATCTTCCATCCCGCCCGACCGCATCGATTTGGCCGAGGTTTCCCCCATGACCCATCGGATCGCCTCAAGCAGGTTGGATTTGCCGCAGCCATTGGGGCCAACAATCCCTGTCAGCCCCGGTTCGATGCGCAGTTCAGCCGGCTCTACAAAGCTTTTGAAGCCGGAAAGTTTGAGGCGGCTGATTTGCATGCGGTCAGGTCTTTGAACCTATTCCTGACGCGCGCCGGCGCGTTGCAGCAACGGTTCAAGATCGTTCCACTGGTTCACGTCCAGCTTGCGCCCATTCAGCAGGAAAGTCGGGGTAGCCTGAATCCCCAGCTCTTCGGCCTGGGTCTGTGAATTGTTGATAATACTTTCGATTTTCGCGGTATCGGCGAGGCAGGCGCGCTGTTGATCGGCGGACAGGCCGCGCGCGGCGAAAAAGTCGATCAGGCCAGCGGCCTCGGCAATTTGGACAAAACGCTGTTCGACGGGCATTTCGCCTGCGGCTTCGTAGGCCGCGCCATTGGCGTTTACATTGGCAAAGATCGCTTCGAGATTGCCCCATGCCTGATCGGAGAGGACTTGCATGTTCTCCTTCGCGCCGCAGCGCACCAGCGTGGCGACCGCAACGTCAATCGGGTCGCGCACCAGATTGCGCTGTTCAAAGCTGACAACGCCGGTGGCGACGTATTCTTTGAGCGGGGGTTTGCCCGTCGCGGAGAAATTGGCGCAGGCACCGCAGGTGTGCGAGGCATATTCGACCAGTTTCAGCGGTGCATCGGGATTGCCGAGAATATAGCCATCTTCGGCGCTGACCGTGATGGTCTCACCCCAATTGGTGCCATCAGGCGCAGGGATTGCGGCGATGGCGGCGCTTTCTCCTTCGCCGGGTGCCTCCTCTCCGCAAGCCGTCAGGGTCAGCGCGAGCGGGGCGATCAGGGCGAGTTTGAACAAGGTCTGGGTCGATTTCATGCTGGATGGATCCTCTGATCGAAGTCTGGGAAACTATACAAATGCTCCGCATCAGCGGAAGCGGATAGCGCACACCGCTTGTGCACAAATGTGTCGATTATGTGAAATTCGCGCAAGTTTGGCGGGCCGAGCCATTATTCCGATGCATTTTCGGGGCGGAACCGTTCGGCCAGCACCGGATAAAGCGCACCCCAAGTGTGCACTTCGTTCAGCAATTCGCCGTCGAGCGCGAAACTGGGTGTGCCGGGCACGGCGAATTCATCGCGGTCGGCATTGCCATTGCGGATCAGCGCCAGCGCCGCTGCATCGTCGGCAAGACAGGTGTTGATGTCTGCCATTGATGTGCCGCGTTCGGCCAGCATGTCATCAAGGTCAAGCGCGCGCGCCGCGTTGAGCCGCGCATCGCGGTCGCCGCGCGCCCAGATCGCCTGCTGCGCCTGCGGTGCGGTGCGCGCCTTTTCCATCCAGCTGTCCTGCCGCATCAGATACATGCGGTGGCGGTTCTTGAACCCATCCACCGGACCGCAGGCGACCAATAGCGATACAGTCAGGTCTATGGCGTTGCGGATCACCGGGCGAATTTCGAGGTTCAAATGCCCCGGCGCGAGCAGCGCCAGATCCAGCGCCCCTTCGCCTTCGCGCGCAAAGGTGGCGCAGTGGCCGCAGGTGTAGCTGATGAATTCGATCAGCGCGGCGTCGGCTTCGGGATTGCCGATCCGGTATCCGCGATCGGTCCGTTCAACTTCGGCATGCCACGCCGCGCGGCGGCCATCGCCGACAAATTCGCTGCCGGGATTGTTCAGGCCATTGGGCGAATCGGAATCGTTGCGCGAAGTTTGCGCGCTGGCCGGGGTAACGAGTGCGGCGACCGCTACCAATGTTCCCAGAAATGCTTTTCTCACTTCGTATCGTCTTTCTTGTTGGCCTCACCCATGCTGCGCGCCAGCGATTCGAGCACCGTCCGCAGCTCCGGATCGCCAATATCGCGCAAGGATTCCCCCAATTCCATCGGGATCGGTTTGAGCGAGGGAGGCGGTTTGGGGCGCTGTTGAGCAGATGGCGGCTTAACCGCGCCTTGCCGGATTTTCACCCGTGAAACCGCGCTATAACCGAAAAAGCGGTTTACCCTTGTGATGATTTCCGGGATCACCTGCTGGATCAGCGGCGCATGGGCGGGCGCGACGACGAGTTGCAGGATGCCTTCGGATTTTTCGCCGGGCGGGAAACGGATCGCTTCGGGGGAGCAGACGCGGGCGTGGATGGGGCCGACGATTTCGGGCCAGCGGGTGACAACCGAGCTTTGCACGAAGCCAAAGCGGCGAAATGCGGTGCGCCCGATCTCGGGCATCAGATCGCCGATCGCCTTGGCCCCGGTGCCGCGCGGGCGTTCGTATAGCCTCGCGGTTTTGCGCGGCCGCGCGGCGGGTTTGTCGCTGTCGCTTCCCATGACCGGGCCAGCCATGCCATAGCCGCCGCGTGACCGCCAGCATCTCTGACAATCTGCTCCACTGGTATGACAGCCACGCCCGTGCGCTGCCATGGCGCAATCCGCCCGGTGCGGCGGTCCCCGATGACCCGGATTGGCCGTATCGCGTCTGGCTGTCCGAAGTGATGCTGCAGCAAACCACAGTCGCTGCGGTAAAGCCCTATTTCGAGAAATTCACGAAGCTTTGGCCCTCAGTTTGCGACCTTGCGCGGGCGAGCGAGAGCGAAATCATGGCGGCGTGGGCGGGCCTTGGCTATTATTCGCGGGCGCGCAATCTGGTGAAGTGCGCAGCCGCCGTGGCGACACGCGGCGGCTTTCCCGAAACCGAGGCGGAACTGCGCGCATTGCCGGGACTGGGTGCCTACACCGCAGCCGCCATCGCGGCGATTGCGTTTGGCAAACGCGCGGTGGTGGTGGATGCCAATGTCGAACGGGTGGCCGCGCGGCTGTTTGCCATTGCGGAACCGCTGCCCGCTGCGCGCAAGGCGATCCGCGCACGCGCCGATGAGATCACGCCGACCCGCCGCGCGGGCGATTTTGCGCAGGCGATGATGGATCTCGGATCGCAAATCTGCACCAGCAAAGCTCCGCGCTGTCTGCTGTGCCCACTCGCGCCGCAATGCGCTGGGCGTTTGACGGGGGAGCCCGAGCGTCTGCCGGTGAAGCCCACCAAAAAGCCCAAGCCTGAGCGCCGCGGCACCGCCTTCTGGATTGAACGCGGTGCAGGCCGAGCGCGCGAAGTGTGGCTGGTTACGCGGCCGGGCACGGGGATGCTGGGCGGGATGCGCGCACTGCCCGATGATGGCTGGAGCGCACGCGCGGATGGATCAGGCGCGGCGGCTTTGGCCGGAAAGACAGAGGAATTGGGCGCCGTGCGGCACACCTTTACTCACGCGCATCTGACCTTGCGTGTGTGCCGCATGGTTTCGTCCAGCGCGCCACCGGGCGAGGGTGATTGGTGGCCGGCCGAAAAACTTGACGAAGCGGGCCTACCCACCCTGTTTGCCAAGGCGGCGCGGCTGGCGCTGGCCGCAGGTTAGATAAACCCGCCGCCGATGGTCAGGCGCACAGCGGCGATCAGAAACACGATCAGGCAGAAATTCCGCCCGCCATTGTTTGATGACAATGCGCCAAAGATGATCCCAACCACGATCAGCGGCAAGGCCAGCCAATTGCCCCACCCCAGAAACGGAATGGTCGAGGGGATGACGATGATCAGGCTGATGATGCCGAACAGATAAGCGAGTAGATTTCCCATGTGTGTTATATGGCTAAGGCACCTTGTCTGAGCAAGGGCTTTGGGACCGAAAATTCAAGTCTCTATTCACCACGCAATTGACCCCGCGCGCCGCCTGCCCCACAAACTGCGAAAATCTTTCCGGAGAATCCTGAGCCATGGCATTTCGCACCTTTGACGTTTCTGACCTGTCGCGCCGGTCGCTGTTTCGCGCGGGCGCCTATGCCGCTGCCGGGGCGACGCTGGCTTCGCTGCCATTCGGGCGGCAGCTTATGGCGCATGATGTCAGTGAGGCCTGGCCCAATGTCGCCGCGCTGAGTGATAAATATGTGTCTTCGGGCAAACTGGCCAATCTGTTCCTGACCTTTGGCAGCGGGCAAGAAGATCACGCGCACACTGTTGGCGGCGGCACGCTGGCGCTGAACGGCACGGCGGAAGTCGATGAAAATTCGCTCTACCGCATCTATTCGATGACCAAGCCGATCACCGGCATGGCGATCATGATGCTGATTGACGATGGGCTGCTGGGCCTCGATCAGCCGGTATACGATCTGCTCCCGGCGTTCCGCGAGATGCAGGTGCTGGTCGATCCCGAAGGGCCGCTGGAGAACACGGTTCCCGCGGACAAGCCGATCACGATCCGGCAATTGCTGACGCATACGGCGGGGCTGGGATACGACATCATCAGCAAGGGACCGCTGCTCGACGCCTATAATCAGAACGGCATTATCAGCGGGCGGGCCAGCCGGATGCCGATCCCCGGCTTTCCCCCCGTAACCCCTGCGCCGGGGCTGGAGGTTTGGGCCGACCGGCTGGCGACATTACCATTGATGTATCAACCCGCGACACGGTGGAGCTATTCGAGCAGTATCGACCTGCTGGGCCGGGTGATCGAGGTCGCCTCGGGAATGGAGTTTGAAGCCTTTCTGAAAGCCCGGCTGTTCGATCCGCTGGGCATGGAGAGCACCTGGATGCAGGTGCCGGAAAGCGAAAAGGCGCGGCTGACCGACAATTACGGAGTGTTGTTCGGACAGGCGCTGCCGATTGATCCGGGGACGAATTCGATCTTTCTCGACCCGCCCGAAGTGCCCACTGGCGGCAGCGGACTGGTGTCCAGCCCCAAGGATTACGACCGTTTCATGCGGATGCTGCTGGGTTATGGCAAGCTTGGCAATGAACGGGTGATGGGCGAACTGGCGGTGCGCGTCGGCACGTCAGATCTGCTGCCGAAGACGGTTGATCTGACCGGGTCATGGATGATCGGGCAGGGCCACGGCGCGGGCGGGCGCAGTTTCAATGGCACGTTCGGCTGGGGCGGCGCCGCAGGGACGCTGAGCGCGGTCGATTTCCGGCTGGGTCTGCGCACCGCGCTGTGGACGCAATATATGCCATCCGATGCCTATCCCATCCGCGACGAATATCTCGCCGCGCTGGAAGCTGATTTGACCGCGATGCGCGCTGCCAAAGCGGCCTGATGAACCATCCCGCGCATCCCGCGCATCCCGAACTGCCGCGCACCGGGCCGATAGCCTTTGCAGGCTCACCGATGGACCGGGCCGATCACATCCGCACCGACCGCGAAAGGCTGGGCGCGTTGATGGACTGGCGGGCCAAGGTGCTGCTGCTCGACGGATTGCTGCCGCAGATTGGCGAAGCGGGCGAATTGCTGTGGGGCACGCTGGCCGATGTGGCGGAGGATGCCGAGCTGGTGTTTCTGGGAATGCTGGAGGACAAGGCCTGCTTTGCCGCCGTTCCAGAGGCTGGGGCGACCGATCCTGCCTATACTATGCCGCGCGCATGGGCGGCGATCCAGCAATTGTCGCCGCCCGATCTGGCGATCTATGGCGGCGCGCGCAGCCTGGTAGACTGGCACGCGCGGCACCGTTTCTGCGCCAATTGCGGCGCCGCGACCAAGCCTGCCAAGGGCGGTTGGCAGCGCGATTGCGGCAGCTGTCAGGCGCAGCATTTCCCGCGCACCGATCCGGTCACGATCATGCTGGTGGAGAATGAGGGCCGCCTGCTGCTGGGCCGACAGCCGCGTTTCCCTCCGCGCAGTTTCTCCGCGCTCGCCGGATTTGTCGAACCGGGTGAAACGATTGAGGAAGCGGTTGCGCGCGAAGTGCACGAAGAGGCGGGCCTGCGGGTGCGCGATGTCGAATATATCGCCACTCAGCCGTGGCCGTTTCCCAGCCAGCTGATGATCGGCTGTTATTGTCAGACCGATGAGACCGAAATCACGCTGGATGTCGAGGAATTGGAAGAAGCGCGCTGGTTCACCCACGCAGAGGTCGAACACGCGGTTGCCCATGCGCGCGGCTACACCGGTGATGGCACCGAAACCGCCTTCACCGCGCCTCCACCGACCGCAATAGCCTTTAGTTTGATGAAATGGTGGCTGGAGAAGGATTAATGACCTCGCCCGACAGATTGACCATCGACATCTGGTCCGACGTGATGTGCCCGTGGTGCGCCATCGGTTACGGTCAACTGACCAAGGCGCTGACTGAACTCGATGGCGAAATTGCAGCCGAAGTGCGCTGGCGCCCGTTTGAACTCAACCCCAACATGCCGCTCGAAGGTGAGGAGCAGGAAGCGCATCTGGCGCGCAAATATGGCCGATCCGCCGAAGAAGGCGCAGCGGTGCGCGGCCAGATGAAGGCGATTGCTAAAAGTGCGGGCGTTTCGCTGACCTATGAAGGGTCAAGCGACGACCAATCCGATGCGCCGCCGGCAATGATGTGGAACACGCGCGATTGTCACAAGCTGCTGGGCTTTGCGCTCGAACAGGCGGGGCCGCAGGTGCAGACGCAATTGAAACTTGCGCTGTTCCGTGCGCATTTCAATCAGCGCAGGGACCTGTCGGACCGCGAAGTGCTGCTTGATATTGCCGCCAGTGTTGGACTTCACCGCATAGCCGCCAAGGCGGCGCTTGATGATCCGGCGTTGGAGGAGCGGGTGCTCGCCGAAGAGCAGCAGGCTTGGGACCTCAATATCGCCGGTGTGCCCGCGATGGTGGTAAACGGCCGTTTCATGATCCCCGGTGCGCAGTCCCCGGAAACTTATGTCAACGCGCTGCGTAGAGTGGCTGAGAAAAGCCGCGCGACCGTATCGGGATAGGCGCCTTTCAATCGGGGGCTAAATGAAAAGTATCGCTGTATTCCTGTTCGTTACCATTTTCGCGTTCGGATTTGGTTTCCTCGCTGGATCGCAAAGCGTCGATGTGGCGGGCTATTCCGCCTTTTTCCTCTGCACAGTGATTGCGATGGTGCTGAACTGGCTCGTGTTCCTACCCTCGGCAGTGGCCAAATCTGACACATTCTATGACACGACCGGGGCGATCACATATCTGACCGTAACCGGTTTTGCCTGCTGGGCGGCGATCAATGCGCTCGGTTCGCTTGATACGCGCGCCTGGGTGATCGCGGCGATGGTGGCGCTCTGGTGCATCCGGCTGGGGAGTTTCCTGTTCATCCGCATTCACGCGATGGGCGGCACCGACAGCCGTTTTGAAAAGATCAAGGTCAACCCGGCGCGGTTTTTGGTGGCGTGGACGCTGCAAGGTCTGTGGGTGGTGCTGACCGCCTCGGCGGCGCTGGCCGCGATCACCACCACCAATCCGCAGCCCATCGGCGCGTTTTTCTGGATCGGTTCAGCTTTGTGGATCATCGGCATTGCATTCGAAGCGGTCGCCGATGCGCAGAAAAGCAAGTTCAAATCGGACCCTGAAAACAAGGGCAAGTTTATCGACACCGGCCTGTGGCGCTGGTCGCGGCATCCCAATTACTTTGGTGAAATCACGCTGTGGACAGGCATCCTGATTATGGCGATCCCGGTGCTGTCGGGCTGGTCATGGCTGGTCGTGATTTCCCCGATTTTCGTCGCGCTGCTGCTGACCAAAGTGAGCGGGATTAATTTGCAGGACGCACAGGCCAAACAGCGTTGGGGCGATGATCCCGCCTATCAACACTATCGCCAGAACACACCCGCGCTGATCCCGCGCCCGCCAAAGGGCTGATGCGGAGCCGGGCAATCAGTTTTGTTGATCTATGACCATGGCCGTGCAAAGTGATGCATTGAGTTCAAAGGAGAATATGATGTTCGCTGCCCCGTCAAAGCGTCTGGTTTTCATTGCCCCAGTGCTGATCCCCCTGCTCGCCGTTCTGGCGGGATGTGGCGGTGAAACCACTGCTCCGGCAGGCGATGCCCCGCCGGTGCTGGCCGAACGCCACGACAATTTCGAAGCGATCAGCGACAATTTCAAAGCGATCCGTGCTCAGCTTGAAGGGGAGAGCCCCGACCTTGCCGCGATCGAAGCCGCGGCGATCGACATCAATCAGCGGGCGGAACGGATTTCGGGTCATTTCCCCGAAGGCACCGGGCGCGATGCGGGCTGGGATACCGAAGCGCTCCCGACGATCTGGGAAAAGCCCGAAGAATTCACCGCCGCGCAGCAAAAACTGCTCGAAGAAAGCGCCGCGATGATGACGCTGGCCGCCTCTGGCGATGCAGCCGCAGTCGGCGCGCAGGTCGCTGAGCTCGGCGGGGCATGCAAGAATTGCCACGACACCTTCCGCCTCGACGACGATTGATCCGCGGTAGGGCCGCGACATAGGGGCTTCATGATGGCGATCAGGACTCACTCGGTTAAGATCTGGGATTTGCCCGTGCGAGTCACGCATTGGTCATTCGCCATTTTGGCTCCGGCGATGTGGATCACCGCCGAAAATGACGCATGGGCCTGGCACACACGGCTGGGCCATGTGCTGCTTGCCTTGCTGATTTTCCGGGTGATCTGGGGCTTTATCGGCACCGAAACCGCGCGCTTTTCGCGCTTTGTCAAAGGACCGGGCAAGGTGCTGTCCTATCTGCGCGGGGACTATGACGAAAAGCGCGAAATCGGCCATAGCCCGCTGGGTGCGCTCTCGGTGCTTGGCTTGTTGTCGGTTATCGGCGCGCAGGTCAGTATGGGGCTGTTTGCAGGCGACCCCTATGACGGCGCGACCGGGCCGCTCAATTCGCTGGTCAGCGTCAGCACAGCGGACATGATTACCGAAACGCATGAATGGTTTGTCTATGCCGTGTTCGCCATGATCGGCCTGCACATCACCGCGATTGCGCTCTATGCCGGGCTCAGAATGCAGAACCTCGTCGGCCCGATGGTGGTCGGCCAAGGCGAAAAAGCCCAAGGGGTGACGGGCAATTCCTCCGCCTCGGCCCGCAATTTCCTGATCGCGGCAGTATTGGCGGTTGGAATTGCGCTGTGGATCTGGTTCGGCGCACCGCCGCTGACTTGAAGGGCTGGCTTATATCAGCCCTAGCCGCTCCAACTTGCCCGCCAGTTTCCCCGGCAGCGCATCTCCGACATCTTCGCCATCGGCCAGATCGCGCGGGGCCTTGTCCTCGGTGAGATAGCGCCAGCCCTGATGCGCGCGTTTGGGCTGTTGGTGGACACGCACGAGTTCGGGTTTGAGGTTGATATGCCAGCGCCCCTCGGGCGTTTCGGTAAAGCTCAGGATTTCAGATCGGGCGACCAGCGAATGGCTCAAAATCCAGTAAAGCGACCCGCCGACCATTTCGGCATGGCGAGTTGGACGGTTGCGCGTGGTCAGCGCGATCTCGCCCCGGTTCTCATACCATCCGGCGAGATCATCATAGCACTTCGCGCCAAACGCGATCTTGGTCATGTGGAGCGGCATGGTGCCAATGTGGCGCTGATGCCGGTCCGGTCAAGGCTTTGCGATCAAGCCATACTCAGCCCGCCATCCACGATGAACGGTGCGCCGGTGGCAAATTTGCTTTCGTCGCTGGCGAGATAGACCACCAGATGCGCAATATCCTCGGGTTCGCCCATGCGGCCGATGGGCTGCGCCACCGAAAAGGCTGCGCGGGTGGCATCGGGATCGGGTGTGCCTGCGATCACGCTTTCGACGTTCGGGGTCAGGATCGTGCCCGGCTGAACGCTGTTGACGCGCACATTGTTGCCTTCGCGCGCGCACCATAATGCAATACTCTTGGTCAGCATTGGGATCGCTGCCTTGGCAGAATTATAGGCGGCAAGGTCGGCATTGGCCTTGTTCCCTGCGGCGCTGGAGAAATTGATGACCGAACCGCCGCCGCCCTTGGCCATCAAGGGGATCGCCGCCTTGCAGCCCATGAAGATCGAATCGACATCGATGGTGTAACAACGGCGGAAATCCTCTGGGCTGATGTCCATGAATGATCCGAACACCGTGACCGCCGCATTGTTAACCAGCACGTCGAGCCGACCGTGCGTCTGCTCAACCTCGGCAACGATTTCCTGCCAGCGGCCCCAGTCGGTTACGTCCTGCGGCAGAAATTCGCAGCTCAGTTCCGCCGCCGTTGCCGCGCCTGCGGCATGATCGATGTCGGTGATGATGACGCGCGCCCCTTCGGCGATCAGCGCCTTGGCCGAGGCCTTGCCCAAACCCATCGCTCCGCCGGTCAGCAGCACCACTTTTCCAGAAACACGGCCCATTGCACTCTCCCTCAATCGCGTGAGGGTAGGGGGCTACAGCGGCGCGAGGCCCGCCGCCACTGCCAAACCTAAGAAGGCGAAGAAGCCCATCGAATCGGTGATCATCGTCACAAACACGCTGGATGCGACCGCCGGGTCCTGATCCAGACGTTCGAATATCACCGGCACCAACACGCCCGCCAGCCCGGCAAATACGATGTTGATGACCATCGCCGCCGCGATCACCGCGCCCATTTGCGGGGAGAACAGCAGGCCCGCGGCAATCCCGATCAACACCGCAATCGTCGCCCCGTTGAGCACCGCGACGCGCAATTCGCGCCAGACGATTCGCCAGGTGTTGGCGCGGGTCAGCTGATTGGTGGCAATCGCGCGCACCGCCACCGCCATCGTCTGCGTGCCGGCATTGCCGCCGATGCTGGCAACAATCGGCATCAGCACCGCCAGCGCCACCAGTTCTTCTATCGCCGCGCCGAAAAACGCGATGATTGCAGAGGCCACCACTGCCGTGCCGAGATTGGCGACCAGCCAGCGCACCCGCGCGGTGTAGGCTTCGCGGATCGGTTCGTTGATGTCGCCGTCGCCCGCACCCGACAGCAGCAGCGCATCCTCGCCCGCTTCTTCGGAGATGATGTGGACGATATCATCCACCGTCATCTGCCCGACCAGCCGCCCGCTTTCATCCACGACCGCAGCCGAGATCAGCGCGTATTTCTGAAACATCAGCGCGGCCTCTTCCTGATCCATCGTCACCGGGATCAGGGTCTGGTCGCGCTTCATCACATCGGTCAGCTTGATATTGCGCGGCGAGGTGAGGATCCAGTTGAGCGCGCAGGTGCCGACCGGATGATGCGCGGCATCGATTACAAAAACCTCGTGAAAATCGTGCTCCAGATCGCCTTCGTCGCGCAGATAATCGATCAGATCGCCGACCGTCATATGTTCGGGCACCGCCATCACGTGACGGTTCATCAGCCGCCCGGCGGTTTCCTCCGGATAAGATAGCGCCGAATTGACCGCCGCCTGCGTTTCCGGCCCCAGTTCGGCAATGATCGCGCGCTGATCGTCTTCGTCGAGGTCTTCGAGCAATTGCACCGCATCATCGGTGTCGAGCAGTTCAGTGATCGCGGCGACGGCTTCGGGTGCCATCGCCTCCATCATCACTTCGCGGACGTGGTCGTTCAGCTCGGCAACCACTTCGACGCTCATCAGATCGCTGATCGCGGCGGCGAAATCGGCGCGGTCGTCATTGTCGATCAATTCGATAAGGTCGGCGATGTCAGCGGGGTGAAGCGGTTCGACCAGATCGTAAACCGCGCCCTTGTCGCCCTCTTCCAGCGCCTCTTTGACGCTGGTGACATATTCGCGTTTCAGCCGGTTTTCCAGATCGTGGCGTGCATCATCGACCCGGTCATCGGGGCGCACGTCTTCCTCGACCGTATCCACGGTCAGTGGTTCGTCGGACAGGGTGGTGGGATCGACCATGGGGCGGGTTTAGAGTCGGGGATACGAAAAGCAAGCGGGTGACAGGCGAGTTCAAGCCATTATAGCGTCTGCCAAACAAATCAGGAGAACACCCCATGGCCGACAAACTCACCTTCACCCTCGACACTGGCGACGGCGAGGCGCGCGACGTCATTATCAAACTGCGCCCCGATCTTGCCCCTGGCCATGTTGCGCGGATTGCCGAGCTTGCCAGCGAAGGATTTTACGATGGCGTGGTGTTCCACCGCGTGATCCCCGGCTTTATGGCGCAAGGCGGCGACCCGACCGGCACCGGGATGGGCGGCAGCGACAAGCCCGATCTGAAGGCCGAGTTTAACGACGAGCCGCATGTCGAAGGCGTGTGTTCGATGGCGCGTTCGCAAATGCCCGACAGCGCCAATTCGCAGTTCTTTATCTGCATCGACGACGCGCGCTTCCTCGACAAACAATACACCGTGTGGGGACAGGTCGAAAGCGGGATGGAACACGTCCACGCCTTGCCCAAAGGCGAACCGCCGCGCGCTCCCGGCAAGATCGTCAAGGCGAGCGTGGCCTAATCCACGCAATTTGAGCCGGAAAGGATGGGGTGATGCTGCGCCTGGCCGCATTGGCGCTTGGCCTGCTGCTTCTCAGCGGCTGCGTCACCTATCCCGACATATCGCAATCGCGCTCACCCTGCCGCAACCAGCCGGGCGGGTGGTGCGCATTTGTGCGAGAGGCCGCAGTGGAGGCCTGGCCCTATGCGGTGGCGGCGACCAATGCCTACACTGGGGACGATGATTTGTATGGCGATGACGGTCCGCTGCTCGACCAGCTGGAGCGTCTGCCGATTGAAGAGGCCGACGCCTCCAAAGGTTTTGGCTACGAAATCTTCGCCCAATACGCCCCTGGCACAGCCAATGAACCCGGCCGCCAGCCCATAGCGCGGATCATGGCGTTTCGCGGCACCGATTTCGACGGCTTCACCGACATATTCTATGGCACGCTCCGCAGCGATCAGATCGCGCTGGCGCTCAAATATTTCGAGGCTGAGCGCGAACGCTGGGGCAGCGATCCGCAATGGGTGGTGACCGGCCATTCGCTGGGCGGCGCGCTGGCAACCGAGGTTTCGATCAAATACCCAGCGGTGCGCGCCTATATGTTCAACACCTCGCCCTTTTACGGCGGCGATGCGATGACCAATGATGTGCAGCGTCATGTCTTTAACGAGCGCGGCGAGGTGCTGCGCCGCTTTGCGCGGTTTGATGTGGACCCGGCGGCGGAGGTTTTCACCGTCAATTGCGGCCCGCAAAACGGCAGTTTTACCAAGCATAAGGTGCGCCCGCTGGCCGATTGTCTCGCGTGGATCGCCGCCTATGACAGCGACGATGCGCTTGCGCTGGTGCAGGCCAATGGCTTGCAAAAACCGATGGTCGAATGCGGCCCGGCGGACAAGGTGCACCCGGGGCGCGAATCCCGCCCCGCCGAACCCTGCGTGCATCAGGCGCGGCGGGACGGGGACAAGCAGAGCGATTGAACCCGCGCCGCATCGGCGCTAAACGCCCGCTTCTCATGAAACCGCAAGACCCTCCCAAGACTTACCGCGTCAAAAGCTTTGGCTGCCAGATGAACGTCTATGATGGCGAGCGTATGGGCGAATTGCTCGATGCGCGCGGCCTGACGCCTGCGGCTGATGGCGAGGATGCCGATCTGGTGGTGCTCAACACCTGTCACATCCGGGAAAAGGCAGCAGAGAAAATCTATTCCGACATTGGCCGCCTGACCAAAGGCAAGACGCAGGCCAAGGCGCCGATGATCGCGGTAGCAGGCTGCGTCGCGCAGGCCGAGGGTGAGGAGATCATGAAGCGCGCCCCGGCGGTCAGCATGGTGGTCGGCCCGCAGGCCTATCACCGGCTGCCCGAAATGCTCGACCGCGCGGCCAAGGGCGAACGCGCGACCGATACCGATATGCCCGCGATTGCGAAGTTCGACAGCCTGCCGGAACGCAGGTTGCCGTCTGGAGAGGGCGAGGGTGGGGCCGGCGCGCGCAGAAACCGCTTTCCTACAGCCTTCCTGACGGTGCAGGAGGGTTGCGACAAATTCTGCACCTATTGCGTGGTGCCCTATACCAGAGGCGCGGAAATCTCGCGTCCCTTCGCCGATCTGGTGCATGAGGCACGGCGGCTGGTGGAGCGCGGCGCGCGCGAAATCACTTTGTTGGGGCAAAACGTCAACGCATGGGCAGGGGCGGATGCGAAAGGTCACACAATCGGCCTTGATGGATTGATAAGAGGGCTGGCTAAACTACCGGAATTGCTACGTATTCGATACACAACCAGCCATCCCAATGATTTCACCGAAGGGCTGGTTCGGTGTCATGCCGAGGTCGAAAAACTGATGCCCTATCTGCACCTGCCGGTGCAGAGCGGCAGCGACCGGGTGCTGAAAGCGATGAACCGTCAGCATACCACTGCGGGCTATTTGCGGCTGCTCGAACAGATGCGCGCGGCGCGGCCTGACATCGCGCTGTCGGGTGATTTCATCGTCGGATTTCCGGGGGAGACCGAGGCGGAGTTTGAAGCGACGCTGAGCCTGGTCGATGAGGTCGGCTATGCGCAGGCCTACAGTTTTAAATATTCTCCGCGACCTGGCACCCCCGCCGCCGCGATGGATAGGCAAATCGCGCCCGAAGTGATGGATGAACGGCTCCAACGCCTGCAAGCGCGGATCAACCGCGATCAGATTGCCTTCAACGCGGCGAGCGTGGGCAAGGTCTGCGACGTGCTGGTCGAACGCCGGGGCAAGTTCGCGGGCCAATGGCTGGGCAAATCGCCATGGCTGCAAAGCGTGTGGTTCGTCGACGAAGCAGGCGGCGGTCTTGATGGAGGCGGGGTGGCAATCGGCGATATGGTCCGCGCCCGCATGGTCGAAGCGGGCGGCAATTCGGTGCGCGGCGAGTTGATCGGAGCGGGTGAAGCCGTGACAGTGCGATGACTATCCACCGCCGTGGTATAGCGGCCCGCTTGCTTTGACCGGGCGGTCGCTTACCTTTGCGACTCGGAACAAAGGAGAGCGTTCACCAATTTATGGGCCGCAGACCAACCCGCGCCGCCGACCCGGCCATTTCACCCGATCCGACCCCTTTCCGCGAGGCTCGCCGCGCGCAGACGGAGATCTCGTTTGAGAATCAGTCGCTGCTCGGCGCGCTGTTCGGTCAGTTCGATGCCAATCTGGTGCAGGTTGAAAACCGCCTCGGCGTGTTCATCCATGCGCGCGGCGACCGGATCATGATCGAAGGGCCAGAGGACGCCGTAGCCCGCGCCCGCGACACGCTCACCACAATGTATGATCGGCTGGCGATGGGGCAGGATCTGGACGCGGGCGCGATCGAATCGCTGATCGCAATGTCGAACGAACCCACGCTCGAAGGGATCATCAGCGGCGAGCGCGAAGAACCGCCGATCATGATCCGTACACGGCGCAAGACCATCGTGCCGCGCTCTGCCACGCAGATTACCTATATGCGCAGTCTGGTGCGCGACGATATTATTTTTGCGCTCGGACCGGCGGGCACGGGTAAGACCTATATCGCGGTCGCACAGGCAGTAAGTCAGCTGATTTCGGGCAGCGTGCAGCGTCTGATCCTGTCGCGTCCGGCGGTTGAGGCGGGGGAAAAGCTGGGCTTTCTGCCGGGCGATATGAAGGACAAGGTCGATCCCTATCTGCGGCCGCTGTATGATGCGCTCAACGATTGCATGCCGCCCGAACAGGTCGAGCGGCGGATCGCCAGCGGCGAGATCGAGATCGCGCCGATTGCCTTTATGCGCGGACGCACGCTCGCCGATGCTTTCGTGATTCTGGATGAAGCGCAGAACACGACCAAGGAACAGATGAAAATGTTCCTCACCCGCTTTGGCCAGAACAGCCGGATGGTGGTGTGCGGCGACCCGCGCCAGATCGACATTCCCGGCGGAGAGCGGATGAGCGGGCTGGCCGATGCGGTGAGCAAGCTTGAAGGGATCGAAGGTTTCGGCACGATCCGCTTCACCGCCGCCGACGTGGTCCGCCACCCGATCGTGGGGCGGATCGTCGAGGCGTATGAGGGGCCGGACGCGTAATTGGATATAGAGTTGGAAATCGAGGATTGGCCGTCCGGCGCGTGGGAGGCCTTGGCCGCCGCTTGTGCCACGGCTGCGGTTGAGTCCGAACCGGTTCTCGCCAACCCGCGCCTGTCGGTCAGCCTGCTGTTCACATCCGACGCCGAGGTTCACGCGCTTAACCGCGAATGGAGAGACCGCGACAAGCCGACCAATGTGCTGAGCTTTCCGATGCTGGAGCGCGCGGAATTGATGGGGCTGGCTGTGGAAGGTCCGCCGGTGATGCTTGGCGATATCGCGCTCGCGCTCGAAACCTGCGCGCGGGAGGCTGAGGCCAAGTCCATTTCGCTGGAGCACCACGCAGCCCATCTGATTGTCCACGGTCTGCTCCATCTGGCGGGCCACGATCATGTCCATTCGGACGCAGAGGCCGAAGAAATGGAAGGGCTCGAGATCACGGCCCTTGCCAAAATGGGCATCCCGGACCCATATGACGACCGTGAAATAAAGGAGTAATCACGCAGGGCCATGCCCGATCCAAACACCGCCGCGGGAGACGCGGAGAGTAGCAGCAGGCTGTGGTCCAATCTGGGCACGGCTCTCAGGAAAGTTCTGACCGCCAGTGACGGCGATCGCTCGCTTCGCGCACAGCTCGAAGAAGCGATCG
Source organism: Qipengyuania sp. ASV99 (assembly GCF_047872805.1). Taxonomy (NCBI): domain Bacteria; kingdom Pseudomonadati; phylum Pseudomonadota; class Alphaproteobacteria; order Sphingomonadales; family Erythrobacteraceae; genus Qipengyuania; species Qipengyuania sp. ASV99. The sequence continues at coordinate 103,925 of NZ_JBLQUK010000010.1, forward strand.
ACGAACACGAGGATGAGAATGATGGCCATGCCGACCGCGAGGCTGGCAAAGGCAACGGCGACCTGTCGCCCGTCGAACGCCAGATGCTGCGCAACCTGCTGCATTTTTCCGAACACGACGCCGATGATGTCGCAGTACCGCGCGGAGAAATCATTGCGGTCGATGCCAGCGTAAGCTGGGATGAACTCGTCGCTGCATTCAGCGAACATGGCCATTCGCGCATGCCGGTGTATCGCAGCAAGCTCGACGATGTGATCGGCATGATCCATATCAAGGACGTGTTTGCCTATCTCGCCGGGGCGAAGCCGCCGCCGCGTGACTGGACGGTGTTGATGCGTCAACCCTTGTATGTGCCGCAAACGCGCGGGGCCCTGGATGTGCTGGCGGATATGCGCGCACGGCGGGTGCACCTGGCAATTGTGCTCGATGAATTTTCGGGGACCGACGGGCTCATCACGATCGAGGATCTGGTTGAAGAGATCGTCGGAGAGATCGAGGATGAACACGACGAAACGCCCGAAGCCCTGATCGTGCCGGTGGGTGACGGAATGTGGGATTGCGACGCGCGGGCAGAACTTGAAGATGTTGCCGAAATGGTCGATCCGCGTCTTGGCGAAGTGGAAGAAGCGGTTGATACGCTTGGCGGACTTGCTTTCGTCCTGGCCGAGGCGGTGCCGCCAGTGGGCACTGTCTTGGAACATCCCAGCGGCTGGCGGATTGAAGTAACGGGCGGAGACGAAACGCATGTGAAGCGGTTGCGGCTCCATGCGCCCGATAGCGGCGGCGCCAAGGGTGCAATTACTGCGAATGAATTGCAATAATTGCACATTAAGTCGAGTTTTTCACATTTTTCTTCGGTTTTTTGCATCTAATCCATGGCTTCAAGCGTAGTTCCTGAAACACAGGAGCCACAGAAATGCCCGCACGCCGCCTTCCCCCCCTCCGCGCGCTCGAAGCGTTCATGCGCACCGTGCGTCTCGGCTCTGCCCGCGCTGCGGCGGAGGAAATTGGATTGAGCCCTTCGGCATTGTCGCGGCGGATCACCAATCTTGAGGAATTCGTCGGCAAGAAACTGTTCACCCGCGCGCGGCAATCGATGCAGTTAACCGATGAGGGGCAGGCTTTCTATGAAGCCGTCAACCCGCATCTTGAATCGCTCACCCGCGCGGTGGAAAGCCAATCCGAGAATATTTCGCTGTTACGGTTGCGGTTGGGGGTGCTGCCCATGTTTGGCAGCCAGCGTTTGTTCCCGCGGCTGGGCGAGCTGCGCCAGCGGCATCCCTTGCTGCATATCGATATCGACACAGCGCCGCATCTGGAGGACCGGGTTGGCGACACTCTGGACGCGGCGATCATTCTCTCGCGCGGCCCGGCGAGTGGGCTCCACGCGGTGCGATTGGATCACAATCTGGTCCATGCGATCTGTTCGAAGGAGGTGGCCCGAATTGTCGGCGATCGGGTGACCGGGGAAAGCCTCTCCCGGCAAACGTTCCTGGTTCACAATGAACTCCCGGAAAGCTTTGTCGCATGGAAAAAGGCCAATGACCTTGAAGACATGGAGCCGGCGGCAATCGACCATTATGATTCGGGCCAATTGATGCTTGAAGCCGCCGCGCAGGGGCTTGGCATTGCCATCATGCACGACGATCATTTGCGGCGCGCGGCGGATGCGCGCCTGACCAATCTGCCGGGTGTCGAGGTGCAGAGCCCCTATAGCTATTGGTTCGTGTGCAAACCGACCGCGCTGGAATTTCGTCCCGTGCGCCTGTTCCATGATTGGCTGGTGCGGGCAGGGCTCTAGGTGCGACCTAGGGGCAGGACCTTAAAGGCTCGCATCATCGGGGACGATTGCGGCCTGATCGGCGGCATAACGCACCGGGGCAACATCATGCGCAAACTTGCGCAGCGGCTTACCTAACGCGAGGCACAGCGCCTCCTCGATGCGGCGGCGCGCCTCCAAGCTGATGGCTTTGCGCCCACGGAAATCTTCGGGGCTGAAAGGCTCCAGAAAATGCACGCGAAGTTTGAAGGAGCCTTTGCGCGCGAGCACACGTTTCGCGTTGTTGAGCCCGCCTTCCTCGCCGATCCAGCCGATCCACTCTGCCACTGCGCCGTAATCGAGAAGCACGGGCTGCACCAAAACGCCGGGGGGCGGGGGCTCAAGCACCGAAAGCATGCTGGTCTTGAACGACAGCAGCGATTGCCCGTCAGTGGTTGTGCCTTCGGGAAAGACAGTGACCGACCAATTGTCTGCGAGCGCTTCTTTGAGCGCATTGATTTGCTCCGCAACCCCCATTCGGTGTTCGCGTTTGACAAAAACGGTGCGGTTGAGCGAGGCGAGCCAGCCCACCAAGGGGGCCTGCGCCAATTCCGCCTTGGCCACAAATGCCGTGCCGCAAGCGCCCGCGAGCGACAGGATGTCGATCCATGAAACGTGGTTGGCAACATAGAAGACATCGCGCTTCAGATGGGTGCCGATCACCTCAACCCGCGCGCCCGACACCCGCGCAGCGTAGCGCAGGAACAGCATGGGAAACGGAGAGCCATAGGCAAAGATGCGGTAGAAATAATGCAGCGGAACAAAAATTATCATCAGCAGCGCGAGCGCGAGCGCCCTGAGCGCGATGCGGAACCATCCTCGCAGCGAAATCGCGGTGGTTTCGCCGCGCGCCGCGGCAATACGCAATTGCCACGCGCGGCTTTCGCTTGCAGCGTCCATGCCGGTAATCAAAGCCGCGTCAGATTGACCCATTGTCACGCGCCAACGATCATCAATGGTCACGCGACAGACGGACGCCGTAAAGCTCCATCCGGTGATCGACGAGACGATAACCCAGCCGCTCGGCGATTTGTCGCTGCAATGCTTCCACCTCGGGGTCGACAAATTCGACCACATTGCCGGTTTCAACGTCGATCAGATGATCGTGATGCGCCTCTGGCACGGGTTCATAGCGTGAGCGGCCATCGCCAAAATCATGGCGGTCGAGAATGCCCGCCTCCTCGAACAGGCGCACCGTGCGATAGACGGTGGCAATGGAAATCTTCGCGTCGATTTCCGATGCCCTTTGATGGAGCAATTCCACATCAGGATGATCTTCGCTTTCCGAAAGGACTCGGGCGATCACGCGGCGTTGCTCGGTGATCCTGAGGCCCTTTTCAGCGCAAAGCTGTTCGAGATCGATTTTCTGGGTCAAGCGAGCGCTTCCTGTCTGTGCTGCCGGGCGGTGCCGACTGCCGTGCTGAATACATCCCATACCGGGAGACGGCGAATTGCTCAAGTTTGGCAGCGCAAACGCCCCCAACTCTGTCGGGAGTCAGGGGCGCTCGCAGTTTCAGCTCAATTGATCACGCGCATGCAATCGGATGCGGGTGATCGGTCGTGGTTTACTTAGCCTTTGCACGTCCGCGCCCGCGTACTGCGCCGGGCTTGCGGCCAAGGCCGATTTTCTTGGCCAGATCGCGGCGCTTTTCCGCGTAATTGGGCGCGACCATCGGATAATCAGACGGCAAGTTCCAGCGCGCGCGGTATTCTTCGGGGGTCATGTTGAAATTAGTCCGAAGATAGCGCTTGAGCATCTTCAGCTTCTTGCCGTCTTCAAGGCAGACAATATAATCCGGCTTGATCGATGCGCGAATGGAAACGGCGGGTTCGGGGCGCTGTTCTTCGGCAGGGACCACTTCCCCAAGCGCCGCAAGCGCACCATATACTTTGGTAATCAGTCCAGGGACAGCATCGACCGACACATCATTGTTGCTGACATGGGCCGCGACGATATCGCTGGTGAGCGTGATGAGAGTTTCTTTCAACTCAATTTCAAGGTCTTGCATATGCGAAGTGTTCCTCTTGTGTATTTCCGGGTATTCCCGATTTCTTGCGCATGGCGCACAAGAACACGCTTTGCAAGCAGGCGAATTGCCTATTCTCACTAAATTGCGCAGAATTGAGACACGCAGCAAGCGCTGTTCGAAAATTAGATTGATCGACCAAAAGTAATGGCGTCGACCCGGCTGCCGTTGGTGAAACGGTAATAGTTTGGCCGCTGCCCAATGGGTTCAAACCCGACCTTTTGATACAAGTGGATCGCCGGGTTGCCGCGCCGCATTTCCAGATAGATCCGCGTCGTCCCGCGTGCCTTTGCATGGTCGAACAAGTGGCTGAACAGCATGTGCCCCAGACCCAGCCCGCGCCATTCCGGCTTCACCGCAATCAGCAGCAACTCCTCCTCGTCAGCCGCATGGCGTGTCAATACGAAGCCCGCCGGAAGGCGCGGATCGGGCAGCATCGGTTCGCTGCTGATTTCGTCGCCCGCCGCGTCGACCACGATTGCGTGCGTGCTGGGCATGCACAGCGCTTCGCTGATCTGACGCCGGTTCCAAGCTTCGCCGTACATCGGGTCAAAGGAAGCTTCCATGACCTGCATGATTCGCGCGACAAGATAGGGGCAGGGGGTCACCTGCGCTCCGCCATCGCACTGGAAGATGCTGGCGGGACTTGCGGGACTGCATCAGGGCTGCGGACATAGGTGGGCACAAGGTCGGTTGAAAACAGCGCCTCGGGCAGCAAGGGCACTGCGCCTGCGTCGGGCAACAGGTCGAGTGCCAGCCGGTCATCCCCGAACAGCTCGGCAAATTCGCGCGCCCGATTGCCCGCAATCACCGTCTGCGCTCCGGCCGCTAGCGCCGCATCTGGGGTCAATGAGACCGCATCGCTATGGGCAAGACCGCCGATAAAATCCTGCACGAACCATTCGCCGTGCCCGCCATTCATGCACACGGTTACCGGACGCAGCGCGGGCTGCCAGGCTTGCGCCGCGACCAGCGCCAGCGTCGGATAACCAAAGACCTCTGCACTCCATGCATATCCCAGCGCCCGCGCGGCCGCGATCCCGATCCGGACGCCAGTGAAACTGCCCGGACCCAGCGAAACAACTATGCGATCCGCCCGGCCCCTGTCGGGCAGCGATTCAATCATTGGAACCAGCGATTCGGCATGGCCGCGGCCAAGCACATGATGCTCACGCGCCAGCAACTGCGGGCCGTCAAACAGCGCGACAGAGCAGGCTTCGCTCGCAGTCTCTATGGCCAGGATGCGCATATCCAAGCGCGATGCCCCAGCTTCATGCGGTCTGCAAGTCAGACCGCAACAATCAGGCGGCGCGCACTTCGACAACTTCGGGGACGTAATGCTTGAGCAAGCTCTCAATCCCCTGCTTCAACGTCGCGGTGCTCGATGGGCAGCCCGAACATGCGCCTTGCAAGGTAAGATAGACCACGCCGTCGCTGAATCCGCGATAGGCGATATCGCCGCCATCTCCCGCAACCGCCGGTCGCACCCGTGTTTCAAGCAGTTCGTTGATTGAGGCGATGATTGCTGCGTCTTCTTCGCGGTCTTCGACGGCCATCGCGATATCTTCTGCAGGTACCGCAATTCCGTCCGCGCTGCCGCCTGTGAACAGCGGCGCGTCAGAAATGAAATGATCGAGCAGGATCGAAACAACTTGCGGTTTCAGCACGCCCCAATCGGCGCCGGGTGCCGCAGTGACGGTCACAAAGTCCCAGCCATAAAACACGTTCACGACCTCACCTGTGTCGTAAATCGCCTGAGCCAGCGGACTGGACGCAGCAGCTTCGGGCGAGGCGAACTCGCGCGTGCCCGACGGCATGACTGTGCGGCCGGGAAGGAATTTGAGGCTCGCCGGATTGGGCGTGGTTTCGGTTTCGATGAACATGCGCGCTAGATAGGGTGCCGCGATGCTGCGGACAAGCGTTGCCTTGGGCAAGCAAGAGTTTGGACACATTCACTGGTCCTTCATGGCCTGCATCCCTATAGTGCCTGCATGAATGTGTTTATCCGGGCGTCTGCTGCCTTTTTCGTCGTCGCCGCGCCTGCTGCGCTCGTCTTGCCTGCTGTTGCACAAGAGGCCACCACTGCTGCGCCCAGTGTTCCCCAACCGGAGGCGCTCCAATCCGCTGGAGAAACGCCATGGCTCTATGAGGGCAGCAATGTTCCCGTTGATCGGGAATGGCTGTTCGGAGAGATGGACAACGGCCTGCGCTATGCGGTGCGCCGCAACGGGGTGCCGCCCCGCCAGATGTCCATCCGGGTGCGGATCGACGCCGGTTCGATGTATGAACAGGACAGCGAACAGGGCTTTGCCCATTTGCTCGAACATCTGCTGTTTCGTGAAAGCAAATATCTCGGCCAGGCCGAAGCGATCGCCGCCTGGCAACGGCTGGGCGCGACCTTTGGCAGCGATGCCAATGCCGAAACCAGCCCGACGCACACCGCCTACAAACTCGATATTCCTGATATTGACGATGCCAAGCTTGCAGAAAGCTTTCGCCTGCTTTCGGGCATGATCCGTGAACCAGTGCTGAGCGACGAAAATGTCGCTGCCGAACGCCCGATTGTGCTCGCGGAAAAGCGTGAGCGCGGCGGCGCGTCGGAGCGAGTCAGCGATCTGACAAGGCGGACGTTCTTCGCTGGTCAACGACTGGCGACCCGCAATCCGATTGGCACTGTCGAGACACTCGAAGCTGCCAATGGCGACAATGTCAGCGCGTTTTACCGGCGCTGGTATCGCCCTGAAAACACCGTCATCGTGGTCGCTGGCGATGCCGACCCCATGGTGCTGGCCGGGCTGGTCGAACAATGGTTCGGCGATTGGGAAGGGCAGGGCGAGCCCGGGGTTGCGCCCGATTTCGGCGATCCGGTGGTTCCCGCTGGCTCGCTCGTGGCGGCGGGGACAGGCCTGCCGATCGGAGACCTGGGCGTTGCGGTGGAACCCGATCTGCCGCGCAACCTGACCTATGCGGTGATGCGGCCGTGGCGCAAGGTGCAAGACACCATTGTCTATAACGAAGGGCTGCTGCTCGATTCGCTGGCGCAGTCGATCATCAACCGCCGGCTGGAAACGCGCGCGCGCGGCGGCGGGTCTTATCTCTATGCGCAGGTTCAGCAGGACGACATTTCGCGGTCCGCCGATGCGACTTTCGTGACTTTTGCCCCGCTGACCGATGATTGGCAGGCAGCGCTGGCCGATGTACGCGGGGTGATTGCAGATGCGATCGCGAACCCGCCAACGCAGGAGGAAATCGACCGCGAAGCAGCGGAATTTGACGTCGCTTTCGCCAATTCGGTGGAACAAGCCCCGGTGCAGGCCGGACGCGATCTGGCCGACAATCTGGTCAATGCGGTTGATATTCGGGAAACCGTGGCCAGCCCGCAGGTGGTGCTGGATGTGTGGCGCGGGATGACCAATCGCAGGACCCCTGAAGAGGTTCACGCCCGCACCCGCGCCTTGTTCGAAGGCGAAGTGGTGCGTTCTGTCTATGTCACGCCCTCGATTGGCGAAGCGGACGAGGCTGAATTGCGACTGGCACTCGCCAGCGAAGCCTTGGTCGACGACACCGCGCGGCTCGCAGCGGCAAGTATTTCCTTCGATGAACTGCCGCCCGTTGGCGAACCCGGCGCTATCACACAGCAGGGCCCGCTGGGGATCTTGCAGGTTGAACAGGTCGCGTTCGACAATGGCGTGCGCGCGCTGCTGTGGTCGAACGATGCGGAGCCAGGGCGGGTGACGGTGCGTGTGCGGTTCGGCGCAGGCTACCGCGCGTTTGACGAGAGCACGGCGGTCTATGCCCCGATTGGCCAGATGGCGCTGGTCGGGTCGGGTCTGGGCGAATTGGGTCAGAATGAAATCGACCGGCTGGCCACGGGCCGCAAACTCGGTTTCGAATTTGCCATTGATGATGCGGTCTTCACGCTTACCGCGCAGACCCGGTCGAGCGACGTTGCCGACCAATTGTATCTGTTCGCTGCAAAATTGGGGATGCCGCGCTGGGATGCCGACCCGGTGATCCGCGCGCGCGCGGCGGCAGAGCTGGCCTATAACACTTATTCGACGAGCCCCGGCGCGGTGCTCAACCGTGATCTGGAATTCCTCGCCACCGGCCGCGACCCGCGCTTTGCCACGCCGACGCCTGAAATGCTCGAGGAAGTGACGCCAGAGGGTTTCCGCGAAGTTTGGGAACCGCTGCTTGCGCAAGGCCCGGTCGAAGTGCTGGTGTTTGGCGAGTTTGACCGCGATGCAGTGGTCGAGAAATTGCGCGAAACATTCGGCGCGCTCCCCGAACGTTTGCCGATTGCGCCCGCGGTTGCCGCGCGCCTGCCCGGCTTTCCCGCTGCCAGCGAGGCGCCAACGGTGCTGACCCATCGCGGCGACGCCAATCAGGCCGCAGCGGTTATCGCCTGGCCCAGCGGCGGCGGAATGGCGAGCATTCGCGAATCGCGCCAGCTCGAAATCCTGACCCAGATTTTCAACAATCGCCTGCTTGAAGCTCTGCGCGAACGTTTGGGCGCGAGTTATTCGCCGCAGGTCTGGTCCAACTGGCCTGCCGATATTGCCAGCGGCGGGCGGATCACTGCGCTGGCGCAAATGGAGCCGCAATTGGTGCCGATCTTCTTCGCCGAGGCCGACCGGATTTCGCACGATCTTGCCGCCAATCCGCCCACTGCGGACGAAATCACCCGCGTGACCGAGCCTTTGAGCCAGCGTGTCAGGCGGGCCTCAACCGGCAACCAGTTCTGGCTCTACAATCTCGAAGGGGCGAGCTTTGATCCGCAGCGTGTCGATCTGCTGCGGTCGCTGCTCGCAGACTATTCGCAGACCAATCCGCAGATCATGCAGTTCCTCGCGGATCGCTATTTCGTTCAGCGCAACCCGATGAAGCTGGCCGTTATCCCGGAGGGACAGGAGCTTGCCGAAGCGCCGCAGGGGCCGCCCGCAGATACAGTCCCAGTGGTTCGGGCTGCCCCGCAGACAGTTGGGCGATAGGCACGCAATTGCGCGCCGCGGTTGGCGGCTCTGATCGGCTTTGACGATAAGAGCGCACGCGAAATATAATTGTCGCAATCGCACGCGCGGCTTTACAGATAGAACGCGGACGCTTACCCGCGCGCCGCACGAGAATGGAAAAGAGACGAATTGACTGTGGCCCAGAACTGGAAACCCGCTAGCTGGAAAGAGCACGAAGCACGCCATCTGCCGCATTACGAAGATGCCGCTGAACTGGCTGAGGCGGAGACGACGCTTGCCTCATACCCGCCGCTGGTTTTTGCAGGCGAGGCGCGCGCGCTCAAATCAGACCTCGCCGAGGTTGCCAATGGCCGCGCGTTTCTGCTTCAGGGCGGGGATTGCGCCGAAAGTTTTGCCGAATTTCACGCCAACAACATCCGCGACACATTTCGCGTGTTGCTGCAGATGGCGGTGGTGATGACCTTCGCCAGCAAGCGTCCGGTGGTAAAGGTCGGGCGCATGGCAGGCCAGTTTGCCAAGCCGCGCTCCTCCCCCACCGAAACCATCGGTGATGTGACACTGCCCAGCTATCTTGGCGACAACATTAACGGCATTGATTTCGACCCGGTGCAGCGCCGTAACGATCCGGCGCGTATGGTGCGGGCCTATTCGCAGGCCGCATCGACACTCAACCTGCTGCGCGCCTTTGCCGGCGGAGGATATGCCAATCTGCGGCAGGTCCATCAATGGACGCTCGATTTCATGGGCCGCACCCCTTGGACCGAGAAATTCGCGCAGACCGCCGACCGGATCGGCGAATCGCTCGATTTCATGGAAGCTTGCGGGATCGACCCGGCAACCGTGCCGCAATTGCAGGGCACCAGTTTCTACACCAGCCACGAAGGCCTGCTGTTGCCTTATGAGCAGGCGCTGACGCGGCAGGATTCGCTTACCGGTGATTGGTATGCGACCAGCGCGCATATGCTGTGGATTGGTGACCGCACCCGCTTCCCCGGCAGCGCACACGTGGAATTTGCGCGCGGCATCGGCAATCCGATTGGCATGAAGTGCGGCCCCAGCCTCGCGCCCGATGCGCTGCTCGAACTGCTCGACATTCTCAACCCTGCGCGTGAACCGGGGCGGATTACCCTGATCAGCCGCTATGGCCACGACAAGGTCGAGGACGGCCTGCCCAAACTGGTGCGCGCGGTCAAACGCGAGGGGCATCCGGTGGTGTGGAGCTGCGATCCGATGCACGGCAATGTCGTTAAGTCTGATACCGGGTTCAAGACCCGGCCCTTCGACCGCATTCTCTCCGAGGTGAAAGGATTCTTTGCGGTTCACCGCGCCGAGGGCACGCATCCCGGCGGCATCCATATCGAGATGACCGGGCAGGATGTGACCGAATGTGTCGGCGGGGCGGTGGCAATCACCGAGGAGCGTTTGGGCGACCGCTATCACACGCATTGCGATCCGCGACTGAACGCCGAACAATCGCTTGAACTCGCGTTTCTGCTCGCCGAAATGCTCAACAGCGAGATCAATGAGCAGCGCGCAGCCGACGCGGCTTAAGTAATCATCCGGAGGACTTTGTCCTGCCACCAGATACAGACTTGCAGCTATCCCCGCGCCGGAGATGCCGATGCAAGTTCATATCTGGGCCGCCCTGACGGGGACCCAAAGCGCCGATCACCCGGCAGCCCAAGCTGCAGTTGCGGCGCCAGCGGACGCGGCGGGGTGGGCGCTGGGCGCAGCGACGGGCTCCGAAACCTTGCTGATCGCCTGCACCGTGCTTGGTCTGATTGCGCTTGCCGCGGTTAGCAATGTCACGAAGGCCCGCCGCGAGACCCGCAGCGTCGCGCGGCTGGCCCGCACCCGATCACTCAAAATGCGCGAATTGCTGCGTACCCTGCGCGTGGCTGAAAACATCGCCGGGATCGGGGTCTGGCAATACAATCCCGGAACCTGCGATCAGCAATGGTCCGATGGGCTGAAACGTGTTTTCGGAATTGATCCTGCTGAATCCTTCGTCGATGGCGATGCCGAAACGCTGTTGTTTGCCAATGACATCGATCTGATCGGCCGCGTGATGGAACACAAATCTGAGACTGAGCCTTTTACGCTGCGGTTCGACAGGCCGGGGCTGGACGGCATTCCGCGCGCCATTTCGGTTCAGGCCTGCAACCTGTTTGGCAGCGATGGAACGGTGCAGCGGGTGGTGGCCGTGGTCCGCGACGAAACCGAGTGGGTGCAGCGCGAACGGCATCTGGTCATCGCCCGCGCCGAAGCGATCGACGAAGCGCGTCATGCGAAGCAATTGGCGGCGACCGATGCTTTGACGGGTTTGGCCAATCGCCGCAGCGTGCTGCGCGAGCTTGACCGAATGGTACTGAACGCCCGCGCCATGCGATCATCGCTGACCTTGGTGATGTTTGACATCGATCATTTCAAGCGCATCAATGATACTCACGGGCATCTGGTGGGGGACAAGGTTTTGCAGCGCGTGGCCGCGCTGGCCGAAGCGCAGGCCAGCCACGGCGATCTGGTCGGGCGCGTGGGCGGAGAAGAGTTCGTCTGGGTGGTCCCCGGAACTTCAGAACGCATGGCCCGCATCCTGAGCGAAAGATTGCGGCAAGCCATCGCCAGCAGCAGCGCGGCGGGTGATCTTCCGGCGGTGACCATCAGTCTCGGCTATGCCAGCATACAAGGCGAAGACAGCGCGCTCTCCCTTTTGGGGCGCGCCGACGGGGCGCTATCCGAAGCCAAACATTCCGGGCGGAACCGGGTGCGCATGGCGGCGTAAACAGCCCGATTGATCGCGCCAGAATTGACAAAAAACGGCCGGTCGTGGGAGCCAATTTGCTCGCCTGCCTTCCAATTGTCATCCGCTTGCGGCATGACTGGCTCGAATGATTTGACCAATACGGGAGCCGCCCTTTGCCCCAAAGCGAACGGCACCATGATGTTACCGCACCGCCGCGCGAAACTCTGAAAGACCAATATCGGCGCACCCGCGCGTTGATGGAGGCGCTGGCTGCGAACCTGTCGGATGCGGATGCGACGATCCAGTCGATGGAGGATGCCAGCCCGGCCAAATGGCATTTGGCGCATACGACCTGGTTCTGGGAGACATTCCTGCTGCGCGAACATGCGGCGGATTACCGATTGCACAATGCCGACTGGCCGTTCCTGTTCAATTCCTATTACGAAGCCGAAGGCGCGCGGATCGGGCGGTTTGCGCGCGGAATGCTGTCGCGTCCGGCGCTGGATGAGGTGATCGAATGGCGCGCCAACGTCGATACGGCGATGGCCGCGTTGCTGGACGATCCGGCGCTGGCGGACCTGATCGCGCTGGGTGTTGCGCATGAACAGCAACATATCGAATTGCTGCTCACCGATATCAAGCATGCGCTGTTTCAGAGCCCGCTGGGACCGTCGATGTGGCCGAATGTGCCATCCGTGACTGCGCCGATTGCCGAACTGGGCTGGTATTCGCATCCGGGCGGCATTGCGATGATCGGACATGCGGCAGGCGGCGAGCAAGTCGGCTTTGCGTTCGACAACGAAGCCCCTCGCCACCGGGTCTTATTGGAACCCTTTGCCCTTGCAGACCGGCTGATAACCAATCGGGAATGGTCGGACTTCATCGCCGATGGTGGCTATGCCACTGCGTCATTGTGGCTGTCGGACGGGCTGAGCTGGGTGCGCGAGAACAAAGTGACCGCTCCGCTCTATTGGCGCGGCGACGACCACTTTACGCATGGCGGCTGGCAGGAACGTCACCCGGACGCCCCGGTAATGCATATATCATATTATGAAGCGGATGCGTTTGCCACATGGGTCGGGGCACGATTGCCAACTGAGTTCGAATGGGAAGCGACCGCGCGCGGAACGGCGGGCGCTGCGCCGGCTCATGATCCGGCACTTGGCAATCAACTTGATAGTGCCGCTGCTGCGCCTTTGCCCATTGGCGGGTGCAGCGGCCTGTTTGGCGATGTGTGGCAATTCACCCGGTCGGCCTATTTGCCCTATCCTCGGTTCCGGGCGGCACCGGGTGCGGTGGGTGAATACAATGGCAAGTTCATGAGCGGGCAGTTCGTGCTGAAAGGCGCGAGCTGCGCCACGGTGCGCGGCCATTCGCGCGCCTCCTATCGCAATTTTTTCTATCCGCATCAGCGCTGGCAATTCACCGGCTTGCGGCTTGCAAAGGACATTTGAAATGCCCCCCAAAAGAGGCCTGAAGCTGGTCGACAAGGACGCCAGCGGGGTTGACACCGCCTTTCGCTCCGATGTGGTGAATGGGCTGTCTCAGCCGCAAAAGGCGATCCCCGCACGCTGGCTGTATGACGATGCCGGTTCGCAATTGTTCGAAGATATTACCCAGCTGCCTGAATATTACCCGACCCGTTCAGAGACCGAAATCCTGCGCGACAACAGCGCCAGCTTTGCTGAGCTGATCGGACCGGGGCGGGCGGTGATCGAATTTGGGTCCGGTTCCTCGGTAAAGACCCCGCTGCTATTGTCTGCGATTGCGCCATCGGCCTATGTGCCGCTCGATATTGCAGGGGATTTTCTGCGCGCGGCTGCGACCGATCTGGCGCAGAAATTCCCGGGCCTGCCAGTCTATCCGGTGGAGGCTGATTTCATGCGCCGGGTCGAACTGCCCGCTGAAATTGCGCAGATGCCGAAACTCGGGTTTTTTCCTGGCTCCACCATCGGCAACATGGTCGCGCGCACGGCGGTCGATTTGCTGCGCACAATGCGCGAGACCATGGGCGTGGGCGCGCAACTGCTGATCGGCATGGATTTGATCAAGGACAGGGACGTTCTGATCGCCGCCTATGACGATGCTGCCGGGGTCACGGCGGAGTTCAATTACAACCTGCTTCGCCGGGTCAACCGTGAGCTGGACGGGGATATTCCGCTTGGCAAATTTCAGCATCAGGCGCGCTGGAACGATGATTGCGCGCGCGTAGAGATGCATCTGGTCGCGGGCGCTGACATGACCTTTATCGTCGATGGCCGCCAGTTCGAAATGATCGCGGGTGAGACGATCCACACCGAAAACAGTCACAAATTCAACCGCCGCACCTCCAACATGCTGTTGTTCGCGGGCGGGTGGGAACCGCAGGCCCGGTGGCTGGACAGCGCGGGACGGTTTTCGCTCATTCTGGCCGAAGCCCGGCCCAATCGCTCCGCACCCTGAAACATCCCGGCGGCTGGTGCGTTGGGCGCAGCATGGACAGGCAGCAAATCGACACTCTCATCATTGGCGCGGGCATGGCTGGGCTGGCATGCGCAACCCGGATTTCGCGCGAAGGCGATGAGGTTTGCGTCATCGACAAGGGACGCGGGCCCGGTGGTCGCATGGCCGCGCGCCGCGCCGAAATCGCGGGCGAAACGGTATCCTTCGATCACGGTGCGCAATACTTCACCGCGCGCGATCCGCGCTTCAGGGCGGTGGTGGAGGAGTGGGAAGCGCAAGGCGCGGCCGCCCGCTGGCTGGCTGCAGGTGAAGACGCATGGGTCGGCGCCCCCGGCATGAACGGCCCAATCCGGGCGATGGCAGAGGGACTTGACGTGCGCTGGAACACGCGCGCTCACAAAATTTCCTACACGGATTGCAGATGGCACGTTGATGCAGGCGATGAGCGGTTTTCCGCCACGGCGCTGCTTATTGCGGTTCCTGCCGAGCAGGCGTTCGATCTGCTCGATGGTTTGGCCCCGGTGTGGGCGCGAGAGGTCGCGGGTGCCACGTCCGAGCCGTGCTGGGCCGTTATGGCCGGATTCGCGCAGAAGCTGGATATAGAGGCGGATGCCCTCCGCGATCCGCAGTCGCCCGTTGCGTGGGCGGCGCGCAATTCGGCCAAGCCGGGGCGCAGCGGAACCGAATGCTGGGTGCTGCACGCATCGCCGCAGCGCAGCCGGGAAATCATCGATCTGCCTGCCGAAGTGGTCGGGCCGTTGCTGCTCGATGATTTCTTCCGCCAGACCGGCGCCGTTCCCGTCGCGCCCGTTCACCTTGCCGCGCACCGCTGGCTTTACGCCATGCCGCGCGCAATTTCGGGCGAGCCTGCGCGCTATGAGCAAGAAACCGCTCTCGGTCTGGCTGGCGATTACCTCCATTTCCCGCGTGTCGAAGGGGCGTGGATTTCGGGCAATGCACTCGCTGAGATGGTGCTTTCCACCTCCGGCTAGTCCCCATAAGCGTTAGTGGACGCCGCCGCGCTCTGCCGCCAATCTCTCTCGCAAAGACATTTGGGAGAGAGCAGATGCACGACCTTTTCGATCTATCGGGGCAGACCGCCGTCATCACCGGTGCAGGGCGCGGGATTGGCGAGGGGATCGCCCACCTTCTCGCCGAAGCGGGTGCGAATGTGGTGTGTGCCGCGCGGTCTGACGATCAGATCACCCGCGTTGCCGATGCAATCAACGCCAGCAATTCCGCCGGGCGGGCGGTGGCGCAGGCGACCGATGTTTCAAAGGCAGAGGATATGGACGCGCTGGCGCAGCGCGCCGTTGATGAATTCGGGCGGCTCGACATCTGGGTCAACAATGCAGGCGGTTCGCTGGTCTCCGCTCCCTTGACCGAGCTCGACCCGGCTGAGTGGGACAAGACCTTGGCGGTCAATCTGTCGAGCGTATTTTACGGCGCGCGCGCGGCGGCGCGGCACATGAAGAATGGCGGCAGCATCGTGAACACTTCAAGCATGGCCGGGCGCGATCCGTTCCCCGGCAGCGGCCATTATTGCGCGGCGAAGGCTGGGGTGAACATGCTGACCAAAACACTCGCGCTGGAACTGGGCGCGCAGAAAATTCGGGTCAATGCGATCCTGCCGGGATTTGTCCCGACCGACACGGTGAAACAGGCGCTGAATATGAAGGATGAGGATTTCGGCCCGCTGCTCGAACAGCTGAACCTGCCCGCCGGCAGGCTGGGCACGCCAAGGGATATTGCCGCCTGCGTGCTCTATCTGGTGGGCAATTCCGGAGAGTGGGTGACCGGGCAAAATCTGTGCATTGCCGGAACGGTCTGATATGCGCGCTGGGTGACTGACCAAAGGCCTGCCTACGAAACCCTGCACGAAGCCGCCTGCGCGCGCGGAGAGCGTTCTTACATCGATCCCGCCACGCAATATCTGGTGTTCACCCGGCTCGCGCATCTCGACCGGGGGAAGTGCTGCGGATCGGCTTGTCGACACTGCCCTTTCGATCACGAAAACGTGAAGCGCCTGTGATTGAAACGGGCGGTTCGTGCTGCTCGGTCCGGAGGGCCGCAAGCGCGACTGCGCGCCCAGACCAGCCCCGCAGTGGAGCGAAGCGAAACGGAGGGATAGCAGGGAGGACGAACCGGCGCATGCCGGTTCGAGAGACAAAAGTGGCTGGCCTCTCGTGATGAAACCGCGAACTGGTTCTTGAGGCGTCCGCGACCTGACCATTCGATTGATAAGGTATTGAATGCAAAGGCGGAGCTTAGAAAGGCCCGAACCATCGCTGAGATTGCAAAGGACTTGGGCTACGCAACACCTACCGGATTTTCGCAGGCCTTTAAGAAGAAGTTCGGTTTGACCCCAAAGCAATGGCGTGTGCAAGAAGGCCTTGCTGGCAAGGCCGGTCACAATTTGCAAAAAGCAAAAGACTTGCTGCTCTCGACCGATCTCAAGGTTGGAGAAATTTCGATAGCATCTGGTTTTGTAAGCCGAATGGCGATGAAGTCCGCCTTTCTTCGCCATACTGGTCTCCCTCCTAGCAAATGGCGGGCAGCCATGAGGGAGGGGCGGGCATGAGTGAATGTCTCATTCATCTGATGGGCAGCGGCCACCCTCTGCATGTCACGCTTGATCGAGGTGTCTTGGATGGATTGCTTATTGGCAAGCTGAGAGACCACTGGATCGCGTGCATCCTCGCAGAACCCGACGCAGACGGAGTCTGCAAGAGGGCACTGATCGCGACGAGTAGGATTCAGTTTATCATCGAGTGTTGAAGCCCGCGATCGGATCGCTACCTGAACGTGTTTGAACCGCCCCGGGATTGCCGGAGGCCATTTGGTTTAAGTTATGCTGCCATGGCGGTATCGTCCAGCATGGCGTAGT
>NZ_JBLQUK010000011.1:0-85789 GCF_047872805.1 Qipengyuania sp. ASV99
ACGCCATGCTGGACGATACCGCCATGGCAGCATAACTTAAACCAAATGGCCTCCGGCAATCCCGGGGCGGTTCAAACTGCGTTGGCGCGGCATCAAACCACCTTACACAGTGAACGTCTGAAAGACGGCGAGTTGGAAGGTGCGTGCAACGCCATTCCGATCTACTCGCGCTGAACAATTGCAAGTCGCGATTAGGCCGACAGCATCGCTACTTCGCTCTTGAGACTGATCAAAATGCAACCGTCATCGAAGGGGTCCGCGCTTGACGGCTCAAAAGCGGACGCTCAGCCTAGCCTGCACGCCGTGGTCGCTGACCGTTGAGCCCAACATTCCCGTATAGTCAAAACCAATTGCCGCCCGTTCGGACACGGCCCAGTCAAGGCCCGCTTCAATTGCCGCAGCATTGCGGGCAACCGCGACACCGGCGACGGTGAATTTGTCGCCTCCTGTCAGACTGTGCACCGACTGGACTGCGCGATCACCAAATGCACGGCGCCAGCCGACTGAGCCCCGCAACGTCAGGCCATTTGCTGATGTCCCAGTTCCGCCTTGTGCGCGAAGGCCCAGGGTTGTGAAAGTGTTGTCGCCGCCGCGTTCATCGACCAATAGCGCCGCCGGACCTCCTGTCTCGATCAACGCATCTCCTTCATAATCCACCAGCGCAAAGTTGGCGAAGGGTTCGATATGGTCACTTTCATCTCCCAGGCGGTAGGAGACTTCGCCAAATAGCTGACTGGTCCGACCATCATACCGGCTCTGCGCGGAGTCGCTAAATCCCGAGAATGCCACTGCCCTTGCGGTGGACGCATCATGCCATGCGATTGCCCCGCCAAGGCTGAGACCGAAACCGGCCCAGCGCCCGCCACCATAGACGCCCAGATGGTAGCTATCGGCAGAGGCGCTGGAACTGCGATCTTCGATATCAAAATCGCTGTGGCTGTATCCGCCAAACACCCCGATCCTGGCGCTTTCGCCAAGCGCTGCGTCCGCGCCAAAGAACGCGCCGACAATGTCGCGGTCGAGCCTGGCGGTATTGCCGTCCGCGTCCCAGTTGCCCCATGAACCGAAACCTTTGACCCACGCCCCCGCCCCCGCAGCGACAGTTGATAGCCTGACAAGCGCCGCTTCGCGTGGAAAACGGCTGTCTTCGACAAACGCGGTGCCAAGCGAGGCGTGAACTTCACCCGACAGTTGGTCCAGCGCCTGAGGCACTTCGGCGGCGGACAATTGCAACAGCGCATCGAACACGATGCCACCGCCCAGCGAAAATGCCCCTTCTCCAGTCGAACATTGATTGCTGGTCAATCCGGCAACGCAGAAGCTGGAAACCACCAGCTGCGACGTCAGAAACACATTCGCAGGGTCATAGGATAGCGTGAAGTCGAGGAAAGCAAAATCATCCTCCACCCCGTCAAACGCGCCGGTGACGCTGCCCGATCCGGTTGCGGAGATTATGGTATAGATCGACCCGGCGGCATAGGTGCTGCCATTGTCAGTGCCATTTGCCGGGCGCACCGTCACCGTCCCCCCATCAATGGTGACGGTGCCTCCCGACGCGATCAGATCGTTGTTCACCCCTGTCACAGTGCCGCCATCGTTCAACTCCACAATATAGCGTGAGCCGCTGGCAAAACTGACGCCGGTGGTGGTCAGCGTTCCGATCGAATTGCCCGCCGCGATGGTCGCGCCGGATGCAAGGTTGACTGTACCGGTTGATCCGGTTCCACTAAGCTGCGTTCCCAAAGCGGCATTGACTTCGCCGCCCAGCGCATCGCCATTCAGAACCAGCGAACCGGCGTTCAGGTCTGTGATGCCCGTGAAGCCAAACTCGCCCGGAGACATTGCGGTCAGCGTCAATACCGCGCTGCCTTCCTTTATGAAGCGCCCTCCACCATCAATCGCCTGGGCAAAGACTGCATCGGCATCCTGCACCAATCGCAGCGTCGCAATGTCCTCGATTGTTAGCGAAGCGGTCGTCGGAAGGTTTGCCAGTCCAGCGATGATTTCGCCTTCCTCGACAATGATACTGCCGCCAAAATCGCTGGCTCCGGTCAATGTAAGCGCGCCGGTTCCGGTTTTGGTCAGCGCGCCGCTTCCCGAGACCCGGCCGGAGTAGGTCCCGGCAAGATCCTGATCAAACAACAACTCGGCTGATGTCAGGGAGATCTCGCCCTGTAGGCTGGTGCTGGAACCGCGCAATCCGCCCGCATTGACGCTGGTGCCGCCGCTGTAGCTGTTGGCCCCGGTAAGGGTCAGCGTGCCATTCCCAGTCTTTATGAGCGCACCGGTCCCCGAAATGTCCCCGGCGAAGGTTCCGGCAACCGATTGGGCGAATTCCAAGGTGGCGTTGGCGACGATGTCACCCTGCAGACTGATTGCGTTCCCAGCCAGTGTTCCGTCCGAAACAATCGTGCCGCCGGAATAGCTGTTTGCGCCGGTCAGCGCCAGCCGCCCTGCACCCTGCTTGGCAAGACTGCCTGTCCCTGAAATGATTCCGGCAAATGTCCCCGCCGCGCTCTGATCAAACAACAGGGTGCCATTGTTGGCGATAGCTCCTTGAAGGCTGGCCGTATCGCCCGAAAGCGTGCCATGCGTGATGATCGTGCCGCCCGAATAGCTGTTGGCTCCGGTCAATCGAAGCGTGCCCAAATCGGTCTTCTCCAGTGCCTGATCGCCGGTGATGGCCGACGCAATGGTGGCGGTGAAATCTGCCCCGGCGCTGGTACCATCGCCAACACGGATGACGCCGCGGTTGGCATCGAGCACCAAATCGCTGCCAGTTAGCGTGTAACCATCGACCGCAAATTGCAGCCCGCCTTGGGAGATGATGGCTCCAGCGCTGTCATCCAACGTCACGATCCCGCCTGTGCCCATGAAGATCAGCATTTGCGCAGGGTCGTAAAAGCTGTTGGGAGTGCCTGTCTCCGCGGTCCAATTGGTGCCGATCACTGTCCAGGTGCCGGTCCCGCCATCGACCGTTCCATTGGCGGTGACATTTGCTCCATCCCAAAAATTGAGCGGGTTTGCTGGCGCAGAGAATACCAGATTGACATCGCCGTCATTGCTGCTGGTGATCTGAATCGACAGGTCGCTGATCGAAAAGCCGCCGGGGATGCTGCCGAACTCCAAAGTGTTATCGGTGATATCCCCGCCAAAGCTGATCAGGCGGTAAAGCCCTGCGCCGAACACACCTGCGTCGATGATGTTCAGGTTGCCGTCGAGCGTCAGATCACCGGTGACGGTGATGAGATCGCTGTCTACCCCCGCGATCCCGGCCGGATCGCCGAGCTCAAATTCGAGAATCGACGCAGCGCTCAGCAATAGATCGCCATTGATCGCCAGCGTGCCGGGCGAATTGCCCGCCGCGATGGTGGCGTCGGCGATTGTCACGGTGCCGCCGATGGTGCCCGTGCCGCTCAGCCGCGCGCCGCCGCTGACATTGGTCTGCATGCCAATGCCTCCCAGCGTTCCGTTCACCCGCACACTTCCGCCCCTGATGGCGAGTTCACCGCCATAGGTGCTGTTGTTGCCCGTCCCCGAAAAAGTCGTGTCGCCCGCCAGATGTTCGATCCGAGCGCCGGCTGGTCCAGCGAATTGCGCATCGATATCGAAAGCCTGCTCGGAATGGTTGAGCACCAGCAGATTTCCGGCGCCAAGCGCCACCAGATCGACATCGAACAGCCCCGCAGCGCCTGCTGCGCTGGTGCGCGTGCCACCGATATTGACGGTGTTGCCGGCCACCATGTTCATCGTCAGTTGTCGTGCTGAAAAATCACTGTCGATCAGGGTCAGATTGGTGCCAGTAAAACGCAGCCCGATGGAGATAACTCCCTCCGCCGACAACGTGCCCCCATCGACCAGAAGATCGGTCGTCTCGATCTGCAAGCCCGCGTTCGGCCCGCCGGTCATGATCCAGCTTCCGCCATTGGTGATCTCGACCGTGCGCAGTACGCCGTTGAAGCCGAGGCCATTGTCGCTGGGCCCGCGCGCGCGCAAGGTCGCGCCATCGGTGATCACCACAGTTCCGCCGCCCGGATTTCCACCACCAAGGCTGATGTTGGCGGCAATGTCGAGCGCGCTGCCCTCGCCTGAGAGCAGGATGTCGGTCTCGGGCGAGAAGGTGGGGTTTTGCGCCCCGTTCAGTTCCAGTCGGCTGCCGCCCGTGATGGTCAGCTCTGAGGTCCCTTTTACATCCCAGCTGCCTTGCGTGATCACCCGGCTGCCGTTCTCGATGATCAATCCGCCATTATTGCCGAGGAAGCCAAATCCCGGATTGATGATTTCAAGCTCGCTGCCATCGCGCACGATCAGATTGCGCCGTTCGCTGTTTCCGCTGCCGAAGGTCACGCCCGCGCCCACCGTGCCGTTCAGTTCCAGCCGCGCGCCATCCTCGATGATGAAATCGGCGCTCGGCTGGCCCGCGCTGCCGTTGAGCAGGCTGAGCCCGCCGGTGCTGCGCATTTCCGCGCCGGCGCCCGAAATGCGCACTTGGGCCTGCTGGGCGACGCTGAAGGTCGATGTGGTTTCGACCACCGCGAGGCCGCCAGCGGTTACGGTCAGACCTGCGGGATTGTTGAGGCCAAGCGACCGGAAGCTGGCGATGCCGCCATCTTCGATCAAAATCTCACCTTCGAGAGTGGTTGCGGCCTCGACCGAGAACCGCGCGTTCACGCCCGCTGTATCGGTGCCCGCCACCCTCAAGCTGCTGCCAGAGGCAAGGGTCAGGGTCGAGTTGAAATCGACCTCACCGCCATTGAGCACTTCGAGCGTGCCCACCCCGTCGGCCGAGTTGCCAATCGCCAGCACTCCGTTGGTTGAGGTCGAGGTCCAGCGTGAACCCGCCCCGCTAATGATCGCCGTGGCGTCTGATTCCAGAAAGGAACGAGAACCGATCGCGCCGCCCACGCTGCTGAGCGTGCCGCCGTCCAGCACTCGCAACGCGGCATCGCCTTCGATCAGCAAGCCGGTAACCTGCGCCTCACCGCCGTCCTCCACCGTGAAATTGCCGCCGCGCACCTGCAATTGGGTGGGCACGATGAAGCGCGAGCCATTGCCCGCCGCGTCGGCACCGCTGACAAGGATGCTGCTGCCCGGCCCCACGACAGAGCCGACCCCGCCCGGCGTGGTGAATGCCGCACCATCAAGAACCCGCACAGTGCCGACCCCGCCGCCTTCATTGATGTTGCCAATGCTGAGGCCCGCGGCCCCGCTGGTGATCTCCAGCAGCGAGCCGGCTCCGATCACCTCGACCAGACCGACGCCCGCCGCCGATGGCAGGCCGTTGGCGATCTGGACTGACAGGAAACTGCCCGTGCCGCCATCCTCGATCCGCAAGGTTCCGTTGCTGCCGAGGGTGGTGCCGACCCGGACGCTCACCCCTGCGGTGGCCCCTGCCGAGGGGCCGATCCGTGCGTCCGCGCCGCTGATCACCACTGTGCCGGTCAGATCGCTCGCCGCGCTCGCGATGTTGAGCGAGCCGCCATTTGGCCCGTCACCAAGCCCCAGCACGCCGTTCACCGTCAGCACTGGCGCGGTGCCGTCAGGCGCACCTACATTCACAACGCGCGCATTGAAGACATCCCCGGCGGCGATCACCGGCTGGGTCGTCACCGTGCCGTTGTTGATCGACACGGAGGCGTTGAACGGCGGGAGGATACCGGTGCTCCAATTACCGTCTTCGCCCCAGTCGCTGCTTTCGCTGCCATCCCACACTTCCTGCGCCTGCGCGGGCTGCGAGAGGGCTGCAAGCGCTGTCCCTGCAAGCAGCAGAGAAGCAAACCGGACCGGCGAGGACTTCAGTGTCTGCGATTTCGTCATCTCGGGGATTCCTCTGGATCTTTGGGGTAATGCCCACGATCCTAACCCCGATCACCGCGATGCAACGTGTCGCAACTTGTCGCATCCCGCTGAAAATGATTGCATTTTGTTCTGCATCCGGCGGATTGCCTTGCGGCGCTGCGCTAGACCCCGATTATCATTGATGCGCCGCCGCGCCGGTTGAGCAAGTCGGCGACTTCTCTGTCATTTTTCCAGCGCGCCGCAATATCACGGCGTAGACCAGCGGAACCCCAAACCTCGTTGCGCGCCTCGGCTCGATTGAGTAGTCGGACAAGCGCGGCGCGGTCGCCCGCCGCCGATGCAACGAAAGCAGGCCAGACCAGCGTCTTGCGGCGCCCATCCAGAACTTCGTCCTCGCCCTGTTGCACCAGCATCCGGGAAACGGTAGCCGGGCCAGCTTCAAGCGCCTTGCGCAAAGCGCTCGCATCATCAACCAGCCCGCTTTCACGCCGCAACCGCGCCAGGGTTTCCATTTCTGCAACAAATTTCACCATGTCCCCTTCGGCAATGGCAATCACCCCGAGATAGTCAGGCACCGTTGCGAGGGTGGGATTCCCGCTGCGCAGTTCGACCAAAGCAGTCTTTGCGCGGGCTGTTTCGCCTGCGGACCACTGTGCCCAGGCTAGATCGGCAGCGATTGCCGGGGACGCCGCCTCCAGCAACCTCGCTTCGGCAAAACGCCGCAATCCCTCTTCAAAATCGCCATTGTCGATCAAAGCATTGGCATACCAGAACAACGTTTGCGCCGATCGGTCGTTGATCG
The DNA here is from genome assembly GCF_047872805.1 of Qipengyuania sp. ASV99. Classification (NCBI taxonomy): domain Bacteria; kingdom Pseudomonadati; phylum Pseudomonadota; class Alphaproteobacteria; order Sphingomonadales; family Erythrobacteraceae; genus Qipengyuania; species Qipengyuania sp. ASV99. Next base: position 6,602 of record NZ_JBLQUK010000011.1, read on the forward strand.
CCAGCGAACGCTGAAAATCCCGTGCGGCAGCGGCGCGGTCACCGTCCCACCAATAGGCGATGAACGCGCGGGCTCGCAGTGCGCCATAATGATTGGGATCAATCCTGAGCGCAGTATCAACCGCACTTTGCGCACGGCCAAATGCCTCGACATCAGTTAGCGAGCCAAATTCGCGAGCCAAAAGGTAGCAATCGGCCAGCGCAGAATAGGCAGGTACGAAATCCGGTTCGATCTCGACCACGCGCTTTAGCTTTGTGATTGACCGCGTGATGGTCTCGGGTTTGCGGTTGGCCCAATCGACTCGCGCGTCAACAAACAGCGTTGCTGCCTCGGCATTTTCAGGGATTATGGCGGGTGTCTTTTCAGGCTCGAAACCGGACCAAGCATAGACTGCAAAGCCAAGCAGGGCTGCAACCAAAATTGCGACCAACGGGCGCGCGATATGATAATGATCGAGCAGCCGCGACCACGGCCTGCGCTTTTGTAGCTTCGGCACTTCCTCAACTGAAACGGCCGAATCATCAGTCTCTGTCGCACTAAGCCATGCGTCGAGTTCTTCTGTCAGGGCATAGACACTGCCTCTGGCGCCGCCAGGTATGCGGTGGACGGGCATGGCGCGCTCCGCCGACCAACGGATCACCGTCGTCCGGTCGCGCCCGAAATGGGCCGCGATTGATTTCCAACCATCCAGACGCATGCCACCACTCGCAATGGAACCCTTTCAAAAATGCTGAAGGTCGAGCCGAACCGAGTCAAGCGCGTTCCGGCAGGCCGATAGGCCGTGCGCGCCAAGGGTCGGGACATGCAGAAGTTTTGCGGCCTTGCTGCAGTTGTCTGATGCCGGCAGGTTTGCTTGCACTGCGAAAAGCCCGCGCAGTTTGTGCGCGGGCTTTCACAACTTCAATCTCAGCCCAGGAAAATCAGAATTCGTAACCCAATTCGACCCCGAACCGGCGCAGTGCGCCGGGCGAAATGAACGATCCGCCGAACTCCACCGCAGTGATGACTTCGTTCAAATAGCGCTCATTGAACAGGTTCTCGGCATAGGCCGTGACTGACCAGCGGTCGCCTTCGACTCCGACCCGCAGATCCATCACACCGAATGAATCGCGGCGCGAAATCGAATAGTCGGCATCGCCGACAAACGCCGGCAACGCCAGCGCCGAGCCGGGCAAAAGTCCGCTGAACAGCGTGGGGTTGGGATCATCCTGAAGCGTGTGAAACCACGTCGGTCCGGTGATCCGGTAATCGGCCCGCGTCACGAAATCGATCGTGCTTGAAACAGGCAGGTCAAGCTGAGTGCCCAGATTGATGGTGTAATCGGCGGTATAGGGCGATTTGTTGCCCACCGTCACAGGCCGCGAAGCGTTGGCTTCGATCTCGCTTTCCGTGACGTTGGCCGATCCGAACACCGTCCAGCCGTCGAGGATCTCGGCAGTCAGGTTGATTTCTGCCCCGTAAATCTCGACCTCATCAATGTTTGAAACAACGCGCAGCAGCCCAAAGCCGCCGACGAAGAATTCAAAGAACTGCATGTCTTCGATATTGGTGTAATATCCGGCGAGGTCGAAAGTAATCCGATTGTCGAGCAGATTGCCCTTGATCCCAGCCTCAAACGCGCTGGACACTTCCTTGCGATACTGGTCTTCGATCAGCACATTGGTGCCGATAAACTGGTTGAACGCCTGATCGACAATCGCCGCCGAGCCCTGATTGTTGAAGCCGCCCGACTTGAAACCGATACCCCAGTTTCCGTAGAGATTTACGTCGTCAGACAGCTCGTAACGGAGCGAAATCTTGGGCTGGAATTGACGGAAAGTCTGCGATTGATCGGGGATCGGACCAAATGCCTGACCAGGATTGATCGGCCCGCCGGTGATGGGATCATTGACATTGGGCACAAGGCTGCTGACGCTGCGATCTTCGATGTCATAGCGGCCCGCCAGCCCCACCGAAAACCGGTCAGTCAGCGTCGCATCGACCGATGCAAACAGTGCATAGACATCGGTCTTGAACGCATCATTATAAAGCTGCGTCGTTGGATTGGCCGAACCCGGCGCATTATACAGCTGACGGGTGACACCATTGCCAAGGTCTGCCCCCAGACTGACGCCCACTTCGCGGTCGATGTGGAGGTAATAGGCACCAAGCTGCCAGTTGACGTCGCCATCGCCATTCGAGGCGAGCCGCACTTCAGCGCTGAAATCGCTTTGTTCGCGGATTTGGAACTGGGTGCCGTCGCAGGTGGTCGGGCTGTAAGGACCAAAGGTGGAGCCATTGGCCGGGTCGAAGATGAAGGGGATGGGATTGTTGCCGATAAAGGTCGGCGGATTGAGCGGGAATCCAGTCAGCGCCGCAGTCGACGCAAAGCAGGCGGCGTTGGCGGCGGCAAGATCGCCCGTCGCGGTCCCGGTGAAATCAAGGAAGCGCGCGAAATCAGCGGAAGTGCCGTCGGCTGTCAGTGACTGATCGACATCGCTGTAAAGCGCCCATGCGGTGAGCGTAACCCCGCCGAAATCATGTTCGACCTTGGCCGAGGTTTCAAATGATTGCTGATCGTTGGTCGGCCGGATGTTCGGATAGAAATTGAACGGATGTTCGTTCACATCCTCGAAAAAGGCAGGATCAACAGCGGCGAAATTGGGCAGGTGGAACGCAGCGTTGAAGTTGATCGATGCGCCAGTGAGGTCGGAGTAGCGGGCCTTCACGTCGAGTTCGGTCGCAGGACCGATGTCAACGACAAAACGCCCATCGACCGACCAAATCTCTTGATCGTCAATTGTCCTCGAATTCAGGAAACTGTTGCGGTAAAATCCATCGGTGGTCGAATAGCTGCCCGACAGCACCAGACCCGCGCTTTCGCCAACTGGCACCGCAACATAGCCATTAGCGAGATAGGTCTGATCCTCCGCCGCGCGCAAGGTCACGCCGCCTTCCAGCGTATCGCCGGGTTTCACGGTCTGGATGACAATCGCCCCTGCTGCAGCGTTGCGGCCATACAGCGCGCCCTGCGGACCCTTGAGGATTTCGACCTGCCGCAACGTGCCTTGATTCTGGTTCAATTGCGCGGTGTTGGTCTTGAGAATTCCATCAACCACCAGCGCTACCGAGCTTTCCGCGTCGCGCGCGCCGTTAATGCCGCGAATGTTGATCTGGGTGTCGCCTGCCTCTGCCGTGCCGGTAACGATTGTTACACCGGGGGTTAGCTGGATGAAATCGTCGGCGCGCTGCACCCCGGTCTTGGCAATCGCTTCGGCACCGAACACTGTGACAGAGGCTGGCACGTCCTCAAGCGATTCCGATTGACGCCGCGCGGTGACAACAATGGTATTGCCATCGTCCTCAGCAGCCTGACCGGGGTTGGCAGGGGCATCCTGCGCAAACGCAGGGGTTGCGACGACCATGGCGCCAAGAGCCGCACCGGAAGCAAGAAGGATACGCATTTTCATCGAGGGCACTCCTAAAATCCTATAGGCAATCGGGGTGGTCAAACATCGTCAAACAAGGACGTTCGCCCCGCTCATGTAAACATAGACTTCCTGAAACCTTGGACCGTCAGCGCCGCCCGCTTCACCGCGGCGCAGACGCCAGAAATTGGTGTTGTTCAGCAGCGTTACCTTGCCGCCCACATCGTGCAGTTCGGCGGTGAAACTGGCAGTAATCCGGCCGTTGGCAGCATCGACTGTGCAGGTGAAATCGCGGTGGATGATGGTTTCGTATGCGCCAAAGAAATCTTCGAACATGCGGCGGATTTCGGCCTTGCCGCTGTGACGGGTAAATGCGGTCTGGACACAGAACAAAGCTGTGTCGTGGAAGCAACCGAGCACCGCATCCATGTCTTTCGCATCGACCCGCGCAAAATATCTGTTCAGCGCAAAATCGATCAATTCATCGCGGGTCAAAACGGGTTCATACTGCATCAGGCCTCCCCTTCCTTCAGCAGATTGTCGCTCGACATATAGACATACACGCGGTGAAACAGCCGGTCCTTGAGGTAGAAACGGTTGCAGTTTTCATAGCGCAATTGGTCGCCGCCATTGGGCGTGATCAAGACGGTGAACTGGCTGCAGATTGCGTTAGTCTCCGGATCGGCAGTGTGGACGAAATTGCCGTGCCAGATGCCTTCAAAATCGGCGAACAGTTTGACGAACATTGCCCGGATCGCCTCGCGGCCCTGATGCACTGTGTTGCTGGTGACTTCAGTCAAAACCGCGTCAGGTGTGAAACAGTCGAGCACCTTGTCGAGATGTTTGTTATCGACCCCATCGAAATATCGTTTGGTGACGATATCGACAAAAACTGGGTAAGGCAGCGGCACCTGGCCCGGACCGCCCTCACTCCAAACATTGGCGTGCGCTTCGCTCATCAGTACCAACCTTTGCGAATATGGGCGTGCATCGGCACTTCCGGTGCAGGAAAAGCTGTCTTGGAGTGCGTAAGCCCCAATTCGACCCACGTTTCGAGCTGCTTGTAGGCGACCTGCCCCGGATTAATCACCGGCACCGGCAGCTCACTCTGCAGGTAGGCAGCCGATTGATGCATCGTCGTCGAACCGAGCACGATGACATCTGCGCCGTCCTCTTCGATCGCCCGCATGGCCTCGGCCTTGAGTTTGGCGAAAACGATTTCTTCTTTACCTTCAAGCAGTTCGGTAACGTCGGGCCTTGTGTCGATTGATCGAACCGAAGCGCAGCGGTGGTCCCAACCGTGCTGGCTCAGCACTTTTTCGTAAAGCGGGAACCACTGCGGCCACATGGTGATGACACTGAAGGACTTGCCCAGCATCATCGCAGCGGCAAAACTTGCCTCCCCCGGGCCGACAACCGGAATGGTGAGCACCGAACGCAGTGACCACAATCCGCTGTCGCTGACCGTGTCGATCAAAACGCCTGAAAAACCTTCAGTTTCTGCGGTAATCCCGGCCTGAAACACGGTCCAATCCATCAACAGAGTGTCGTGGTAGGAATCGCCCAATGCCGCGCCCCACCGCACAGCTTCGAATTCGGGTGCAAAGCCGGGACGTATGAATTCCGCGGGGAGCTGCTGGGCGCGATTGGCTACCCCGGCTGCGTCCATCGCGATCGGTACGATGACCTTGATGCGCTTCAAAACGATCACACCCCTCTTGCTTGACCCTTGCTGATTATTGTATACAAAACATCGTCGTCAAGTCCTTTTGCATTTCGACCAGCATCGGTTCTGCTTGTGTGGTTTTCCGGTGCCAGACCTTGCTTGTGGCAGTTGGGGGCATAAAGGTGATGCTTATGATTTTCCGGGAAATTCACCTTTGCCTGACGACGATCGCGCCGTGAGCCGCGCTTCGGACCAGGCCTACGCCGCGATCCGCGCCTATCTGCTGAGCGGTGAAGCGCGGCCCAATGATCAACTCACCGAAGACCGGCTGGCCCAGATCGCGGGCGTCAGCCGCACACCTGTGCGCGAGGCGGTAAGGCGGCTTGAAGATGAGCGCTTGCTGGTGCGCAGCGAATCCAAGCGGCTGTTCGTGGCCGACTGGAGCCGGGACGACATCGAGGAGATGTTCGCACTGCGCCAAATGTTCGAATGTCACGCCGCCGAACGAGCGGCGCGCCGTCTTTCACCTGAACAAGTCGCCCAGTTGGAATCGATCAATCGATCCTTGCGCGGTGCGATCGAGCGCGCTCAGCCAGACGTTCCATTGTTCCTCGAAGCCAACCGCAATTTCCACGATGTGATTATCGACGCCGCCCATTCGCCGCGGCTCGCGCAATTGCTGGCAAAGCTGGTGGAGGCCCCGGTGGTGTTGCGCACTGCGCGCAATTACTCAATGGAAGATCTGCGACAATCGGCGCGCGACCATGATGAATTGATCGCTGCTTTTGCTGCCCGTGACCCTGATTGGGCACGCGCGGTAATGAGCAGCCATCTGCGCCGCGCCTTTCACACTTTTGCCCGGACAGTCGGTGCCGCTCCGTCAGCAAGCGAGTCGTAAGAGGGTTAGATTGCATCAAAGCGCGATTGCATTTGTATACAAAATTGGTATTTCTTGGGGCAAGCCCTGTCAAAGGTAAGACGATTCACAATGGTGCGCGAAAACATCGAGCTGGTCGAAGTTGGTCCGCGCGACGGCTTGCAGAACGAGCCGGAATCCGTCCCTACTGCGGTCAAACTCGACCTGATCAACCGGATGATCCAATATGGTGCGCGGCGGATCGAGGTGGCCAGCTTCGTTCATCCTCAGCGCGTGCCGCAGATGGCCGATGCGGAAAGCGTGATCGCTGACCTGCCTGACCGCAGCGACTGTACCTACATCGGCCTCGCACTCAACAAACGCGGAGTGATGCGAGCGCTTGCCACCCGTAAGAATGGCGCAAAAGACGGCAAGGGGCGCGGGGTGGATCAGATTGGCTGCGTGATCGTCGCCAGCGATACCTTTGGCCAGAAGAATCAGGGTCAGACCATCGCCGAGGGCCTTACCGAAACCCGCGCCATGTTGCGCTTTGCCAAAGCCGAGGGTCTGCGCGCACAGGTGACCATCAGCGCCGCGTTCGGCTGCCCATTTGAAGGCGAGGTCAAGCATGAAACCGCGCTTGCCATTGCCGAGGAACTGGCAGCCGAAAGCCCGGAAGAAATCGCGCTCGCCGATACGATCGGAGTTGGCACTCCCTTCGAGACTGGCGAATTGTTCGGCAAGCTTGGCACATTGCTAGATGGCGAAATCCCGATGCGTGCGCATTTCCACAACACGCGCGGCACCGGTATCGCCAATGCATGGGAAGCTTACAAAGCCGGTGTGCGCATCTTTGACGCCTCGCTCGGCGGCTTGGGCGGTTGTCCGTTCGCCCCGCGCGCCACCGGCAATATCGCGACCGAAGACCTCGTTTACATGATGGCGCGTTCGGGAGTCGATACGGGCATCGATCTCGACGCTGCGATCGCGGCGAACAAGTGGTTTGCGAATGTGCTGGGGCGCGAATTGCCCTCTGCTGTCGCCCGCGCAGCATAAAGCAAAAGGACACGGCATGACTTACAGGTTGGGCGTTGATGTGGGCGGGACTTTCACCGACCTCCTCTTGTTTGACGAGGCGAGCGGCGCGTTCTGGCGGCACAAGACCCCGTCAACCCCACATGACAGTTCCGAAGGCATCCTCAACGGGGTGAAGGCGATCATGGCCGATGCCGGGATCTCGGCGGACCAGATCACCTATTTCCTGCACGGAACCACGGTCGCCACCAATGCGGTGCTGGAAGGCAAGGGCGCGCGCGTCGGCCTCGTCACCACGCAGGGTTACCGTGACATTATGCAGATCGCGCGCTCCTATGTCCCAGGCGGGCTCGCCGCGTGGATCGTATGGCCCAAACCGCAGCCGCTCGCACGATTGGAACACACTGTCGAAGTCCCGGGGCGCATGGATGCGCAAGGGCGCGAAGTCGCGCCGCTCGATGAAGCCGCGGTGCGCGCGGCGCTCGCCAAGCTCAAGAGCGACGGGATCGAGGCGCTGACCGTCAGCCTGATGAACGCCTACCTCAACGGCGCGCATGAAAGCCGCATCGGGGAGATCGCCGCCGAAGAACTGCCCGGTATCCCAGTTTCGCTCAGCCACGAAGTCCTGCCGGAGATGCAGGAATACGAACGCACGCTTTCCACCGTCGCCAATGCGGCGGTGCGGCCGGTCGTGAGCAAATATGTCTCCAGCCTGCGGACGAAGCTCGAACATGAAGGCTTCAAGGGCCGATTGTCGCTGCTGCGCTCGGATGGCGGGTTGATGTCGAGCCAGAAGGCCGAGGAACACCCGGTAAATATTCTCATGTCCGGCCCCGCAGGCGGGGTGACTGGCGCGCTGTGGGTGGCGAAGAATGCAGGGTTCGAGAACATCCTCACGCTGGATGTCGGCGGCACCTCGACCGATGTGGCGCTGATTCAAGGGCTGGAGCCGCGCCGCCAGCGCACCACCGAAGTCGGCCACCTATCGGTGCGCGCCTCGGCGCTCGACGTGAAGACCGTGGGCGCAGGCGGCGGGTCGATTGCGCACGTGCCGCAACTCACTGGCGCGCTGCGCGTCGGCCCGGAAAGCGCGGGCGCTGTGCCGGGGCCGGTCGCCTACAACAAGGGCGGGGCGCTGCCCACGGTGACCGATGCCAATGTGGTGCTGGGCTATCTGCCCGAAGACCTGCTCGGCGGCGCATTCAAGCTTGACCGCGAAGGCGCAAAGGTGGCGGTGCAGACCATCGCCGATGCATTGGGCATCAGCCTGATGGAGGCCGCGCGCGGGATCATCGATATCGTCAATGAAAACATGTTCGGCGCGCTGCGGATGATCTCGGTGCAGCAGGGTTATGACCCGCGCGAATTTGCGCTGATGGGCTTTGGCGGCGCGGGGCCGCTTCACGTTAACGCAGTCGCGCGGTTGATGGGCAGTTGGCCCGCGATCTCTCCCGTCTCCCCCGGCGTGCTGTGCGCTCTCGGCGATGCCACCACCCGGATGCGCACCGAGACCGCGCGCAGCTTTTCGCGGCTCGCCAAGGATACCAGCATATCCGATCTTGTCAGCGTGCTCGACGACATGGCGCAACAAACCCGCAGCGAATTGTTGGCCGATGGCATCTCTGAAGATCAGATCACCTCGCTGTTTGAAATCGATGTGCGCTATGCGGGCCAAGCTTTCGAAGTGCCGCTCACCATCACTCAGGCCGTGCTGGAGGCGGACGGGATCGAAGGCATCCTCGCCCGCTTTGACGAGGAGCACTTGCGGCTATTCACCTTCAACATGGATACGCCGCACGAAATCGTGAACCTGCGCGCGGTGGCGCAGGGACAGGCCCCTGCCCTGCCCGCTGCCGAGCTGCCCAAAGGGGATGGCGACCCGTCAGCGGCCAAGATCCGCGACCACACGGTATGGATCGACGGGGCAGAACGCGCCGCCGTGATCTATGACCGCGCCAAGCTGCGGCAGGGCGACGTGATCGAAGGCCCGGCGATCATCACCGAAATGGATTCGACCACGCTGGTCGAACATGATTGCCGCGCGGTCGTCGATGCGGTCGGCAACATCCTCATCACTCTCAAAGCGAAGGGGTAAGATCATGCCCGCCAAGATCATCGAACCCAACACCTCCCCGATTGCAAAGGTCGCGATCGACCCGGTGACGCTCGACATCATCGAGAACGCGCTGCGCAACGCCCGGATCGAAATGGACGCGACGCTGGTGCGCACCGCCATGTCGCCCGGCATCCGCGAACAGGGTGACGCATTCCCTCTCATTGCCGACCCCGCCGGCAAGATGATCGTCGGCCAGTTCGGCAGCTTCATCGACGGCTTCCTGATCAGCTATGATGGGACGATCGAAGATGGGGACATGATTTTCCTCTCCGATCCCTATTCCTGCGCGGGCGCGATCAGCCATTCGAATGACTGGCTGGTGATGCTGCCGGTGTTCAAGGATGGCCGGTTGATCGCCTTCACTGCCATGTTCGGCCACCAGAGCGACATTGGTGGTTCGGTGCCCGGCTCGATGCCGATTGGCGCGTCATCAATCTTCGAAGAGGGCGTGCGCATTCCGCCGGTGAAAATCTGGAAGCGCGGCGAGTATAACGAAGACTTGATGAAACTGGTGATGCACCAGACCCGCAAACCCGATTGGTGTCAGGCTGACCTCAACGCGTTGATCGCCAGCTGCCGCGTCGCCGCGCGCCGGGTGGTCGAAATGGCCGAGAGGTTCGGCGATGATGTCTATGTCTCGGCCACGCAGGAACTTCTGGCCCGCAACCACCGCGCAATGAAATCGCTGTTGGCGATGGCCGTGGCCGAGGAGCCGGTCAGTTTCGAGGATTACATCTGCGACGACGGCAAAGGCTACGGCCCATACAAGATCCGTTGCACCATGTGGCGCGATGGCGACAAGGTGATCCTCGATTTCGACGGCACCGACCCGCAATCGGCGGCATCGATCAACTTTTTCCTCAATGAAAACATGTTCAAGATGTTCTTCGGCATCTACATGATCATGGTTTTCGATCCGCAAATCCTGTTCAATGACGGGTTCTACGATCTGATCGAAGTGCGCATCCCGGAAGGCTCCTTGCTGAAGCCGCGCTTCCCTGCCGCGCTGTCGGGCCGAACTCATGCTTTGGGCCGCATATTCGACATTCTCGGAGGGTTGCTTGGCCAGAAGACCCCGGAATTCCTCAACGCCGCCGGGTTCTCATCATCGCCCCACTTGTTCTATTCGGGCTGGGATAGCCGCGAGGATGGGACGCGCGATTGGTTCCAGCTGTTCCAGATCGGGTTCGGAGGGATTCCGGGCCGCCCGATGGGCGACGGGCCGGACGGACATTCGCTGTGGCCGGGCTTCACCAATGTCCCCAACGAGTTCCTCGAACGCTATTTCCCGCTGCGGATTGAACGTTATGCAACCGCGCCCGATAGCGGCGGTGCGGGCCTGCACCGGGGCGGCAATGGCATCCACATGACCTACCGCTTTCTGGTCGATGGCGAGATTGCAATCCATGACGACCGCTGGTTCGTGCCGCCGTGGGGTGTCAATGGCGGGCTGCCGGGAGCGCGCGCGAAGAAAGTGCTCGAACGCGCCGATGGCTCGTCCGAGATCGTCGGCAATAAGGTCGAAAACGTGGCCGTTAAGGCAGGCGATCTGCTCCACTTCATCACCTGGGGCGGCGGCGGCTGGGGCGACCCCCTTGCGCGTGACCCGGAACTGGTGGGCCTCGAAATCCGGCAGGGGTTGGTGACCGCAAAAGGCGCGCGCGCTTACGGCGTAGTCGCCGAGGCAAGCGGCACGGTTGAAAGCGCTGCCACCGCAGCCCTGCGTGCAAACATGACCGCATCGCGCGGTGACCTACCGCTCTTTGATTTCGGCCCGGGAATCGACGCGCTGAGGGCGAATTGCGAGGCCGAAACCGGCCTTTCCGCGCCGATCCAGCCGGTATGGAATTTGCGCGAGGCCGCCGAATGAGCGCTCTCCAGGACATCAAGGTCGTCGAAATGGGCCAGCTGCTCGCCGGTCCATTCTGCGGGCAATTGCTGGGCGACATGGGTGCGGATGTGGTGAAGATCGAGCCGCCGGGCGCAGGCGATCCGATGCGCAATTGGGGGCAAGGCGACGAGAAAGTGCAGTGGGAAGTCATCGCCCGCAACAAACGCTCTGTCACCTGCAACCTGCGCGTTCCAGAAGGTCAGGCGCTCGCCAAGCGCCTGATCGCCGACGCCGATGTGCTGATCGAGAATTTCAAGCCCGGCACGCTTGAACGTTGGGGCCTGTCGCCAGCGGAACTCCACGCGGTCAACCCCGGTCTGATTATCGCGCGCATGTCCGGCTACGGGCAAGATGGCCCCTATTCCGACCGCGCTGGCTTCGGCGGGATTGGTGAGGCGATGGGTGGGTGGCGTTACATCGTGGGTGAGCCGGATCGTCCCCCTTCCCGCATGGGCATCTCAATTGGCGATACACTTTGCGCGACCTATGGCTGCATGGGCGTGCTCGCCGCGCTGCATCACCGCGAGAAGACCGGTGAAGGGCAGGTGGTCGATTCCGCGCTTTACGAAGCAGTGTTGCAGGTGATGGAGGGGCTGGTCCCCGAATATGACCGCAACGGCGTGATCCGCGAACGCTCGGGGTCTGTGCTGAAAGGTATCGCGCCGTCGAACGTCTATACTTGCTGTGACGGTAGCTACATGATCGGCGGCAATGGCGATGCGATCTTCGCGCGGCTGTGCCAGGCGATGGGCCGTCCGGAACTGGCGAGCGACGAACGCTATTCCACCCACATCGCGCGCGGGCATCATCAGGACGAGCTTGATGCGCTTATCAATGACTGGACCGCCACGCTCACGGTGGACGAGGTCGACGCGCTGATGACCGAATATTCGATCCCCGCCGGCCGCGTCTACCGCGCGCCCGATATGCTGGCCGATCCGCATTTTCAGGCGCGTGAGGCGATCATCGAGGTCGAAACGCAGAACCGCGGACGGATAAAGATGCAGAACACCTTCCCCAAACTGTCGCGCACGCCCTCAACCATCCGTCGCCCCGCTCCCGCCGCACCGGGGCAGGACAATGCCGAGGTTTACGGCGAACGTCTGGGCATGGATGCAGGCGAACTTGCGCGACTGACACAGGCGGGGATCGTCTGATGGCTGCCCCTTCGGCAAGCGACAATTACGCAGGGGTGTTCGAAGGGCGCCTGCAACCAGGCAAGCGCCCAGCGCTGCTGATCGTCGATGTGGTGACGGCCTATCTTTCAGAAGGCTCACCGCTGTTTATGGAAACTGCAGCGGCGGCGAAGGACAGCAGCCAACGGCTGGCGAACGCAGCGCGCGCGGCTGGCGTGTCGGTGATCTTTACCAACGTCCAATACCGCGCCGATGGGTCAGACGGTGGGGTCTTCACCCGCAAATCGCCGGTGGTGAGGATGTGGGTCGAAGGCTCGCCCCTTGGCGAATTCCCCGCTGACCTTGTGCCCCATCCAGGCGATCTGGTCATCACCAAGCAATACCCATCGGCGTTTTTCGGCACCGGACTTGCCGAAACCTTGCACGCGCAGGGCATTGATACCCTCTTCATCACCGGCTTTTCCACCTCGGGCTGCGTCCGGGCAAGTGCGCTCGACGCTATGCAGCATGGCTTTGTCCCGCTGGTCGTGCGCGAAGCCTGCGCCGACCGCCACCCCGGCCCGCACGAAGCCAATCTGTTCGACCTGCAGGCCAAATATGCCGAAGTCATCAGCGAGGCAGAGGCGGTCGCCATCATCGATGCCAACAACAATACCGCCTGACAGACCCTTTATCGGACCCGTGAAGGGGCGATGAGAACCGCATTTGCCAGCAGCAGGTCCAGCCCGTCCAGATAGGCGCGCGTTGCCGGATCATGCGCAAAACCTATCGTGAGACCGCGCCCGCTCGGCTGCGCCATCAGATAAGGCTTGAACGCCAACTGCCGCCGGTTCTCATCCCAGACATAACCGCTGGCAATAAGCCGTTCAGCGACTTCAAAACGCAGCACATTGGCTCCATCGGCGCGGCTAAGCGGGGTGAATATCTGCGATCCGCTGGCCAAAACCACCGCGCCGCCATCATAGCCCGCCGAAAGGAAATGTTCGCGGTCCGCCACGGTGTTGAGCAAGGCTCCGGGCAATGTGTCAGGCAGTGCGGCTTGATCGGCGATCGCGGCACGATAGGCTTCCTCGCTGGTGATCTCGGTCGCTTCGCGCAATGCGGTCTGCCCCTCATCCTCGCTTTCAGGTTCGCGGCCCAGCGCCGCTTCGCGCTGCACCGAGATGAGCGGATTGTCGCCCTCGGCAAAAGTCGTCAGGCTGCCCTCTATGGCCACCAGCACCCCTCCACGTTCAACAAAGGCGCGGATGGTCGCCTTGCCGCTTTCACCCAGAGCATCGCCCGGATCGCCGTCGGGCACCAGCAGCACATCATAATCGGTCAAATCCGCGCGCCCGAACCGGTGCGTGCGAATTGGCACAACCGGCAGGCCGAGCCGCTGTTCAAGGACAAACCGCAAGGCTCCCGCGCTAAGCTGCGAGACGCCCTCGTCCCACGCGATTGCGACCTTGGGAAGGGTCAGCCGGACAAACGCATCGCTGCCGAGGTTCGGCCCGTCCTCAACCCAGCTTGAATCGAGACCGACTGTCTCTGCGCCGATAGTGCTGGCAAGCTCGCGCAGCCGCGCCAAGCCTTCGGCAGTGTTCGCGCCCGCCGGAAAAATCACCGTCCCGCGAGGGAATATGCGTCCGTTCTTGGTGAATGCCTCATCGGTGGCGCGGGCCTCGATCCCTTCGCGCAAGGCCAGCGTCACCAGCCGGGCCTGACCGCTATCAGTCCATGGGACTGCGATGGCAAAATCGCCCGAACCCTGAACGAGCGGCGCAATCGGTGCGGCGGCATCCAGCGCCTCTCCGGCGACCGAACCACCGCACAGATCAATCTCGACACCCGACATCAACCCAACCGACCATGCGGTCACGTCATAGAGTTCATGCGGCAGATCGTCCGACCGGCGGCGCTCCTGTTCGGTAACGAAGTCTGGCGGCAGGGCGGTGTCGCGGTCCAGCAGACTGCGCACCAGCCGCGCGGCGGGCTGGGCTTGCGGCACGGCAAGATAGCCTTGCGGATAGGACCGCTCGCATACATTCGCCGCGCCCGCATTGCGGTGCACTTCGATCCCCTGCGCAGCCAATCGGCGGCCCAGACTTTCAGCATTCCAGCGGCGCGTGCTGAGGTCGATTAAATAGCTGCCTGTGCCTGCCGCTCCGCCCGCATTGGCGCGGCGATAGGCGGCAAAGTCGCCGAGAAATCTATCGGCATTCTGCGCGACCGCTTCGGCTGTGGAGATGCTGGCGATGAAATGATTGCGCACCCCGTCGGCATAGATCAGTTCGGTCCCATCGCGGCGCTGCCACACCAGCCCGCGCGCCGACCCCTGTTCATAGGTGCTGCCAATGGCGCCCTGATGCGTGTTCCAGGTGTCGCCATATCCGGGATAGAACAGATCATAGACTTCGCGGGTGAAATACGGCTCACCCATGCGATCAAAATAGGCCGCGTTGTTGCGCCCGATAATCTCATAGGCGCGGCGCTGCGCATCGGTGATGTTGGGGTTGATTGGCTGCGCGGCGGGGGAGAAAAAATACGTCTCGTCTCCGCCCATTTCGTGCACATCGACCACCGCGACCGGGTTCCATTCGCGGATCGCGGCAACCTTTCCGCGCGTTTCTGGCTGGCTCAGCGTAAACCAGTCGCGGTTGAGATCGAACAGGTAATGATTGACCCGCCCGCTCGGCCAGGTTTCGTCATGTTCGGCGGCCTGCCGGTCGCCTGCAGGTTCGATGCCCACCGCGCCCCGGAAATGGTTGACGAAACGCGCGCGCCCGTCCGGGTTCTGCATCGGATCAAGCACCACGATGCTTTCGCTCAGAATCTGCTCGACCCGCGCATCGCCCCTTGCAGCGAGCAGATGATAGGCCATCATCAACGCCGCATCGGTTGATGCGATTTCATTGCCGTGCACACCGTAGGCGAGCCAGGTCACCGGCAGTGCATCACCAGTGCTGGCGCGCCCGGCCGCCACATTGGCAAGGTCGCTTCTGATTGCATCAATCCGCGCCATGTTTTGCGGCGCGGTGATGATCAGATAGTGGAGCG
Source organism: Qipengyuania sp. ASV99 (assembly GCF_047872805.1). Classification (NCBI taxonomy): domain Bacteria; kingdom Pseudomonadati; phylum Pseudomonadota; class Alphaproteobacteria; order Sphingomonadales; family Erythrobacteraceae; genus Qipengyuania; species Qipengyuania sp. ASV99. The sequence continues at coordinate 21,748 of NZ_JBLQUK010000011.1, forward strand.
GTCGCCCTTCCCAACTGATCGCATATTGCACCAGCTTCGTCCGGTCCGGCGCGGCTGCGACTAAAGCGCGCAGATAGGTATCGGCTTCGCCGGGCGAAGTGATCCGATCTCCCGGCGCATGGCCGACAGTATCGGATAAGGTGGGAATGGCGGGATCGAATTCCGCTGCGATGAAGGATTGCGCCTGCGCGGCCCCCTGCGGTGCCAAAACCGCGAGACCCATTGTCGCCAGCACACTTGCGAACCGGCACATTATTTCACGCTTCATCTAAATTTCCTGATTCCGCCCGAGCAAAGGGATTGGATGAAACAGTTCGGTCAATCGCGCTGCGCGGTCAAGCATGCTGGCCCGCGCTTTTCATGGCAGTGTTTCAAAGTAACCGGAATGCGTGGCAAATTCGCAACAAACTTACAAAGGCAAGCGCAATCTTATCCAATTCAATGGGGGCACCCTTGACACTTATGACAGGTGGATGAAATTTGTGCGTCGCACCAAAACACGAACAGGGAACGCAATGAAACCTCTAAAACTGTCCGGTCACGCCCTCCTCCTGGCTGCTGTTAGCGCGATGCCATTTGCTGCTTATGCACAATCCACGCCGGACCAGGATGCCGCGGAGCCAGAAGAAGAACCCCGCATTGTCGTCACCGGATCGCGCATTGCGCTTGATCCCAATATTGGCGCGCCTGCTCCGATCATTTCGATCGGTTCCGAAGCTCTCACCCAGGCCGGCACGCCTGACGTTGTAGATGTGCTGCGCGACATTCCAGCTTTGTCCACGTCGACCACATCTGAAGGATCGATTGACGGCATCTTTTCCGAGGCGGTCGGGCAATCGATCCTGAACCTGCGCGGCCTTGGGTCGAACCGGACGCTGGTGCTGGTGAATGGTCGCCGCCACGTCTCCGGCGTCGCGGGGGAACAGGCGGTCGACATCAACTCGATCCCGACCGCGCTGATCGACCGGGTCGAAACGCTCACTGGCGGCGCTTCCTCGCTTTACGGTGCAGACGCCGTCACGGGCGTGGTCAACTTTGTGCTCAAGGATGATTTCGAGGGAATTCAGGCCAATGTTCAATCGGGCGTTTCGTCCGAAGGGGACAGTTTCCGCATCAATGCTGACCTCACATGGGGCGTCAACTTCGCCGATGGCCGGGGCAATTTCGTGGTTTCGGGCGAATATGCGCGCGGCAATGAATTGCAATTCGGAGAGCGCGACTTTTCACGGAACAACGGCATTTTTGACGATCAGGCCAATCCGGCATTGCGGTTTCAGGCGGGCGACATCACTGGAAGCACCCCGAACTTTGCGAATTTCTTTGCGGTCGGTGTGGGCGGTTTTCCCACTGGCTTCCTGATCCCAAGCGGCGGCGGCGTTCAGGACTTCATCAACGATTACACTGCAGAGTTCGGCGTCGCGCCAGTGTTCAGCGCAGCTGAGCAGGCCTTGATCGACCGCGCCACCAACGCCCCGCGCCGCTTTATTGCGGGTCAACCAACTTTCTCGTTGTCTTCTCCGGGCGGGGTCATCGCGCCGGGCGATATTGGCCTGAGCGACGGTCCGGACATCAATGGCAATGGCGTGGCCGATTGCCTTGAAAGCTCGGTCGGTTTCAACAGCACCTTTCAGAACGGTGCGTTTGGACTTGCTGGTGGCTGCGCCGTCATCAATCCTGATGGCACGCTCGCTGTGTATCAGGACGGCGCGATCACCGGCCTGTTCAACCAATTTGGCGGCCCAGGCATCGCCAACAATTTCGATGTCAATTCGCTGATCCCGGAAACCGAGCGCTGGTCGGCCAACGCCAACCTGACCTTTGAGATTTCGCCGGACGCGATCCTGTTTTTCGAAGGCAAGTTCGTTTCCAATTCGGCCGAGTTTCAGGCGCAGCCCAACACATTTTACGATCTGCTGACGATCCGTGACGACAACCCCTTCATCACCCCGCAACTCGCACAATATGTCGCCCCGCTCTTTTTCGGCAATGGCACTGACGAAGGGTTCTACATTACGCGTGACCCTGCAGATTTGGGGGCAAACCGGAACCGCAACGAATTTGAGACCATGCGTTTCGTTGGCGGCATTCGCGGCGACATCACCGATCATTTCTCCTATGAGATTTCGGGCAATTACGGGAAGTTCAATCAGACCAGCTTTGATGCCAACCGCGTCATTACTGACCGATTCTTTGCCGCAATTGATGTAACCACCGATGCGGGCGGCAATCCTATCTGCCGTTCCGACATTGACCCCACTCCGCCTGCCACCACGCCGTTTGGCATTCCGGCGGGTGATCCGGGCTTTTTCACCTTCAACCCGGGTGATGGTACCTGCGCTCCGGCAAACATCCTTGGCGGGGTCGGCGCGATCAGCCAGGACGCAATCGACTTCATTACCGCGACAACCGTCAACGAATTTGAGCTTGAACAGCTCGTCTTCAGCGCGATCTTTACCGGCGACACCGGCGCGATATTTGAACTGCCCGGCGGCCCCATTGGCTTTGCCGCTGGCTTTGAATTCCGCGAGGAGCAGAGCAGCTCGAACTTCGATCCGCTGGTGCGCGGCATTGTGCCCGTAACCACGCCCAACGCCAACGCCGGGGACTTCGTCGGTGATGTGACAGGCGGCGTGCAAAACTCTCTGGTGTTCGACCCGGCTTCGACGATCGCCAATGCGGGAGGGGAGTTCACCGTCTATGACATCTTTGGCGAAGTGCGCATTCCGATTCTGTCTGGCATGCCGTTTGCCGAAACGCTCGAACTGAGCGGCGCTGCACGGTATTCCGATTACTCGACCGTGGGCGGCACCTTCACCTGGAACGTTGGCGGGCTCTATGCACCGAGCGAAGACATCCTGTTCCGCGGGACTTATGCAGAGGCCGTGCGCGCGCCGAACATCAACGAATTGTTCAATCCGCCGCAAGGTGCGTTTTTCCGCCCGGTCGATCCCTGCGATGTCGGCAATCTCGTCACCGCCGACGATCCGGCGCTGCGTCAGGCAAACTGCACCGCTTTCTTCAACCAGATCGGGTTCGACCCGACCTTTGGTGGCGGCGGCTATTCCTACGTCGATCCGCTCACTGCCCGGTTCTCCGGTTCGATCAGCGGCAACCCGAACCTTGAAGAAGAAACAGCCACCACCTTTACACTTGGCGCGCAGATCACTCCGCGCTTCCTTTCGGGCCTGATCCTTACCGTCGATTATTACAACATCGAGATCGAGAACGCGATCAACGCGGTTGGCGCGCAGGACATCGTCGACAATTGCGTCGACAGCGCCAGCATCAACAACGGGTTCTGCGACCTCATCAACCGCAATCCGTCGACCGGCGGCTTTACCTTCCTGCGCCAGACTTCGGTCAATTTTGCGCGGCAGGAAACCGCCGGGATTGAAGCTTCACTGCAATACAAATTCGGTTTTGGCCCGATTGACTTCACCTTCAACGCGAGCGGGACCTGGGTGGATAAACTCAACAACTTCTTCGACCCTGCGGACCCAACGCTGGTCGATCCTGAACTGGGCGAACTGCAACGACCAGAGTGGGCAGGGCGCGCCGCGCTCAACGCGCAATATGAGCGCTTCAGCCTGACATGGTCGACCACCTACCTCGATTCACAGGGCCTCCGCTCGGTCGAGATCGAGGACGTTGGCAACTCCGGTGACGATACATTCTCGGTGGCCAATGGCATTTCCAGCGATGTGATGATCCACGATATCGCCTTCAGCTTTGAAGCGACCGACATGGTCGACATTTACGGCGGCGTGAACAATGTCTTCAACCGCAAGCCCTTTGTGACCGAGCAGGCGTTCCCGGTCAGCCCGGTCGGCACGCTGTTCTTCCTCGGAGCGACCGTTACGATGTAACCGCAAGGCAGCAGCCAATTGAAAGGGGGCGCTGGGCATCTGCCGCAGCGCCCCTTTTTCATGTTTGCCGTGCCCGATTTAGCCTTTGCCGTGCTCTTCGCGGGCGATCTGGTGCAGCCAGTCAGCATGGCGCGGGGCTGTCTTGGTCTTGCTCCATTCGTCGAGCATCAGCGGCGCGACGCGCTTCAGTTCGGCATATTGCTCTTCCGTCCCGATGTCCGCAGCCAGTTCGACCCGGTGGCCGTTGGGATCGAAGAAATAGATCGATTTGAAGATACCGTGATGCGTCGGACCAAGCACGTCGATCCCTTCACCCTCGATATGCGCCTTGGCGCTGAGCAGCGCGGCTTCGTCGGGGACGCGCAACGCCAAATGCTGCACCCACACCGGGGTGTTGGGATCGCGGCCCATTTCCGGCTGATTGGGCAGTTCGAAAAACGCCAGAATGTTGCCGTTCCCGGCATCGAGAAAGATGTGCATGTAAGGATCGTATTCGCCGGTCGAGGGCACGTGATCCTCGGCAAAGGCGGTGGTGTAGGTCATGCCGAGCACGCGGCCATACCACTCGACCGTTTCCTTCGCATCCTTGCAGCGATAGGCGGCGTGATGGATTCCGGCGAGGCTTACGGGGTGGCTCATTCGGCAGGCTCCTTGGCCTTGGTATCCAGCACACCGCGCGCAATCTGATCGCGTTCGATGCTTTCAAACAGCGCCTTGAAATTGCCCTCGCCAAAGCCGTCATCGCCCTTGCGCTGGATGAATTCGAAGAACACCGGGCCAACCTTTGCCTCGGCAAAGATTTGCAGCAACAGGCGCGGCTGTCCGCCTTCAGTCGTCCCATCGAGCAGGATGCCGCGTATTTTCAGTTCGGCTTCGTCCTCGCCGTGGCCGGGCAGGCGTTCGGACAGCATATCATAATAGGTCGCGGGCGGCGCGGTCATGAACGGCACTCCGAGCGCTTTCAAACGGTCCCAGCACGCCACCAGATCATCGCAGATCAGCGCGATGTGCTGAATCCCTTCACCGTTGAACTGGCGCAGGAATTCCTCGATCTGGCCCTTTCCGCCCTCGCCTTCTTCGTTGAGCGGGATGCGGATCTTGCCATCGGGCGCGGTCAGCGCCTTTGACGTCAGCCCGGTGTATTCACCCTTGATGTCGAAAAACCGGATCTCGCGGAAGTTGAACAGCGTCTCGTAATAATCCGCCCAGTATTTCATCCGCCCGGTGTAGACGTTGTGGGTCAGGTGATCGATCGTGTGAAAGCCTGCGCCTTCGGGATAGGGATCGACGCCGGGCAGGTAATCGAAATCGATGTCGTAGATCGTCAGGCTCTTGCCCTCGGCCCCGGCATAGCGATCGACCAGATACAGGATCGCGCCGCCGATGCCGCGGATCGCGGGGATACGAAGTTCCATCGGGCCGGGTTCATTGGCCACCGGTTCGGCCCCGGCTTCGATCAGATGGTCATAGGCTTTCACTGCGTTGCGCACCCGGAACGCCATGCCGCAGGCGCTTGGCCCGTGTTCGCGGGCGAAATACCATGCCGCGCTGCGCGGTTCGTAATTGGCGATCAGATTGATGCCGCCCTGCCGCCACAGATGCACATCCTTTGACCGGTGCTTTGCCACCTGAGTGAAGCCCATCGCTTCGAACACCGGTTCCAGCACGCCTTTTTCGGGGGCGCAGAATTCGACGAATTCAAAGCCGTCAAGACCAGCGGGGTTTTCGAACATATCGCCGGGGTGCAGGGTCATTTACGGGAGCCTCAATATTTCAAACTGGTTACACCTGTAACTATCTACGCCAAATGGGCGATTTTGTCAAAGCCAGTTCATCTGCCCATCTGCTTGACACATTGGACAGGTTGTCAAGCGGGACTTTCTACCGCAATTGTTTGATTTACATCACAAAACACGAAAAAGGCGCGCTTGACACTTTTCCAACAAAAGCGGCTTTTGCGCCCCTTTGGGAACGGGGGGAGAAATGCCATCCCTTGCCATGCCACACGGCGGTGGCTGTAGGAAAGCCCGCTAGGGTCAGAAGGGTCCTGACCCTAACCCACCCGCCCGATGTTGCGCCCGCCTTCGCCCTGCGTGACGATAAGCTTGGCACCGAACGGCTCTCCGCCTTCGAACAGAGCGCGGGTTGGCTCGTCGCTGAGGTCAGCATTGCCCACCACGCGTTCGCCCGCAGGATTGCGGCCGATGAACACCGCAAGGCTGCCGTTCTTGCCGTGGTTGATCGTGTAGCTTTCGACGCTCGCCTCGCCAAAGGGTTCGGTGCTGCGCCCCGCCCCATTTCTGGCCTTTGGAAGTTCGGTCAACCGCTCGCCCGCTGACCAATCGGCGGGATCTGTCGAATATATTCCGGTCGCATATTTGCTCATCCAGCCGCCATTGGCTCCTACCAGAGCATAGCTGCCGCGCTCATTGCGCACCCGCTGCACCGCTTCGCAAATCGCGTGGGCTGAGTAATTGTTGCCCGCCCCGCCAAAGAACGGCAGCCCGCCCGTCAGCGTCAGCCCGCGCGGATCATCCACTGCGATGCCGAAATGGTCGCATTGATTGAACACGGGAATCGCAAAACACGAATAGAAATCGAGGAACGCCATGTCGGACATGCGCTTACCCGCAATCTCCAGCGCGCGTTCGACCGAAGCGATAGAGGCCGGGTTGGCGGCCAGATCGGGTCGCTGCGATAGCTCCAGTTCGGTTGCCGAAGTGACTGCGTGGATATGCACCCATTTGGACTGCGGCACGCCCAGTTCGCGCGCCTTGTCCGCGCTGCACAGGATGATCGCGGCGGCCTGGTTGACCTGATCGCGCGCCACCGTCATCCGCGCATAGGGTTCTGCGACGATGCGGTTGCGGTCGGTGATCGTCGCCAGTTCCTGCGCGCTGCGCTGCGTCGGCGCGGCGGCGTGCGGATTGGCCGCGGCGACCTTTGTGAAAGGGGCAAACAATTCGCCAATGTCGCGGCGATATTGATCAAGGCTCTTGCCCAGCTTTGCCCGCCGGGCGTTTTCAGCGATGGCATAAAGCGGGATCGCCCCGCTTGCGCCATGCGCGAACAGGGCCGGTTCCAGCATCCCGTCAAGGCCATATCCGCGATCTTCCAATTCCCCGCCAACCTCCTCGGACCAGTCGGGCTTTTCCCCCTTCGCCGACAGAGCGAGGACGGTCGAGATCGCCTCTGATCCGACAATCGCCGTGCAGTGGCTGCGTCCGGCGGCGATGTCCTCGGCAAATTCCCCGACCAGTTTCTGATTGTATTGCCCGCCGGTGGTCGAAAGGATCGCGCGCGCCGGGTCAGCGCCGACCCGCCTGGCAAAGCTGCGCGGGACATTGTCCGATCCGCCAAACGGCGGCGCGCGGTCGGGACGCGACATTTCGAACGCGCGGATGGCGGCAAGCGTGTCGATGGCTCCGGCAACATTTGCGCCGGACGCGCAATCGGCAATCGCCGCTGCCAGCGCCCGACCGCCGAGGTCCATATAGGAAAGCGCTTCGTAGCCGGGCTCACCCACCCTTTCGGAATATTGCCCGACCCCGATGATGACCGGCGTGTTGTCAGCGACTTCAGTCAACAAAATCGTCCACCAGCTCCACGATGATCGCCGGGGCCATGCCGCCCGCTGCGCACATGGTCACCAGCCCGGTTTTGAGATCGCGGCGTTCGAGTTCGTCGATCACCGTGCCGATCAGGATCGAACCGGTCGCGCCAATCGGATGGCCCAGCGCAATCGAGCCGCCATTGACGTTGACCTTGTCCCAATCGAGCCCCAGATCGCGCACGAATTTGGCGGCAACGACGGCAAAGGCCTCGTTGATTTCATAGAGGTCGATGTCCTCCACCGTCATGCCCGCCTTAGCCAGCACCTTCTTTGCCGCCGGGACCGGGGCGTTGAGCATCAATGTGGGATCATCGCCCATATTGGCGGTCGCCACGATCCGCGCGCGCGGCTTCAACCCGTGTTTCTGCGCATAGGCCTTGCTGCACACCAGCACCGCCGCCGCGCCGTCAACCACGCCCGAACTGTTGCCCGCGTGGTGGAAATTCTGAATCTCGACATCGGGATATTTCTGATTGATCAGCCCGCGAAAGGTCGTGCCCTTTGCGTCCAGCGGCACGTCGGCGATCTTGGTAAAGGCCGGCTCCAGCTTGGCGAGGTCTTCCATCGTGGTCTGCGGGCGCGGATATTCATCGTGATCGAGCAGCACGGTGCCATCATCGGCCACCACCGGAACGATTGATTTGGCAAACCGCCCTTCGGCCATCGCTTCGGCGGCGCGTTGCTGCGAACGATATCCGACCTCGTCCAGCTCGGCGCGGGTGAAGCCTTCGATCGTGGCAATCGCATCGCCGCAAATGCCCTGATGCGATTGCGGGTGAACGCTTTGCAGACGTTCGTTATAACTGCCCATCATCGGCGGCTTGATCCCGGCGCCCATCTTTTCCTTCGCCATTGCGGCGGTCAGGCTCATCATTTCGGTGCCGCCTGCGACGATGCAATCTTCCATCCCGCTCATCACCTGCGCCGCTGCAAGGTTCACGCTGGTGATCCCGCCGCCGCAGAACCGGTCGAGCGTGGTGCCGGACGAGGTGATGTCATAGCCCGCATCGAGCGCCGCCATGCGGCCCATGTCGCCCGCCTGCATCCCGTCCTGCGTTGAAACCGACCAGATCACATCGTCGACGGTTGCGGTGTCGAGCCCGTTGCGCTGCGCGATGGCTTTCAGGACGGTCGCGGCCAGATGCTGCGGATGCTGATCGGCCAGCGCGCCCTTGCCTTGCTTGCCAATGCCGCGCGGGGTGCGCACGGCGTCAATGATGTAAGCTTCGCCCATGATGGCCTCTTTCCTGACTGTTTAAACGAATTATCGAAAATGCGGTTGACGTGTCCGTAAACCGCCTGCACTCCTCGCACAAGAATTCAGTTTCTATTGAAAATGCTAATAGCGATGGAGAGAGCGCTTTGACCGATACCGCACCGCAGGAAGTCCTGACCGAGGTCGAGGACGGAGTCCTGATCGTCACCATCAACCGTCCCGAAGCCAAGAACGCCATGACCAAGGCGGCGTCCGAAGCCATCGCAGCGGCGATGGACCGGCTCGACGCAGAGGACGACCTGCGGGTCGGCATTCTGACCGGAGCGGGCGGCACATTCTGTTCGGGCATGGACCTCAAAGGCTTCCTGCGCGGCGAAAGCCCCAGCGTCGAAGGGCGCGGATTTGGCGGTGTGGTGCAGGCTCCGCCCGCCAAACCGTTGATTGCAGCGGTTGAGGGATATGCGCTGGCCGGCGGGCTGGAACTGATGATCGCCTGCGATCTGGTGGTTGCCAATGCGGGCGCGAAATTCGGCATCCCCGAAGCCAAGCGCGGGCTTGTCGCGGCGGCGGGCGGTGTGATGATGCTGCCCGATCAAATCCCCGAACGGGTGGCGATGGAGCTTGCCCTGACCGGCGATTTCATCGGTGCCGAGCGCGCCTATCAACTGGGCCTGATCAATCAGGTGGTCGAAGGCTCCGCGCTCGACGGGGCCAAGGCGCTGGCGGCCAAGATTGCCGCCAACGGCCCGCTGGCGGTGCGCGTATCGAAACAGGTGATGAAGGAATCGCGCGGCTGGGCAATGGAAGAACGCTATGCGCGGCAGGGCAAGTTGATCGCTCCGGTGTTTGTTTCCGAAGACGCCCGCGAAGGCGCCGCCGCCTTTGCCGAAAAACGCGCTCCCAACTGGAAGGGTAAATAAGATGCCGGTGATTGACGTAGCTCAGCCCGAATTCATGAATGACGAGGAGATTTCGATCTTTGCCGACGCCGTGGGTAAATTCTACCAACAGCACGCTCCGCAAAAGCGCGTGCAGAAATGGCGCGACGATGGTCAGGTCGAACGCGAATTCTGGAACGAAGCGGGCGCAGCCGGATTGCTGGGCGTGTCGGTGCCCGAACAATATGGCGGCCACGGCGGCGATTTCCGGCATGACATCGTCGTGATTGACCAGCAATCCAAACACGATGTCGATGGGTTCGCGGCGAGCCTGCACAACACCATCATCCTGCCCTATCTGGTGCGCCACGGGACCGAGGAGCAGAAACTGAAATATCTGCCCAAGCTGGTCAGCGGCGAATTGGTCAGCGCAATTGCGATGACCGAACCGGGGGTCGGATCGGACCTGCAATCAATCACCACGACCGCGCTGAAAGACGGCAACGGTTACCGCATCAACGGCGCAAAAACCTATATTTCGAACGGCCAGACTGCCGACTTCATCGTCGTCGTCGCCAAGACCGATCCCAACGAACGCGCCAAGGGCATCTCGTTGATGCTGCTCGAAACCGAAGGCGCAGAAGGGTTCCAACGCGGCAAAAAACTCGACAAGATCGGGATGGACGCCGCCGACACGTCTGAGCTGTTTTTCGACAATGTCTTTGTGCCCGCCGAAAATGTGCTTGGCGGGGTAGAGGGCAAGGGCTTCTATCAGCTGATGGGCGAGCTGGCGCAGGAACGTCTGGTGATCGCCATGGGCGCGGCCAGCGGGATCGAGAAAGCGCTCGATGTGACGGTCGAATATGTCAAGAACCGCAAGGCATTCGGCCAGACGATCTGGGATTTCCAGAACACCCAGTTTGTGCTCGCCGACTTGAAGGCGCGCGGCACGGCGGCGCGGGTGTTCGTCAACGATTGCATCGCCAAACTGCTCAAGGGTGAGCTGGATGTGGCGACTGCAGCCATGGCGAAATACTGGGTGACCGAGCTGCAAAGCGAAGTGGTCGACAAATGCCTGCAGCTGCATGGCGGCGCAGGCTACATCAACGAATATCCCATCGCGAAAATGTACCGCGACGCGCGCATCACGCGCATTTTTGGCGGGTCGAACGAGGTCATGAAAATGCTGATCGCGCGCTCGATGTAAGACATCGAACGCTTTCTTGGCTTTTCGAAGGCGCATCCGCGCCTTCGTCCTCGGCGCTATTGTTCGCTTCGCTCACGCACCTGCGGGCGGGCGGTCGCCCTTGCGGCTCGCGCCGTTTGTCTTGCACAGCAGAGCTGCGGCCGCGAAGTGGAGCGAAGCGAAACGGAGGGAACAGCCGGGAGGACGAAGGCGCGGATGCGCCTTCGAAATACAAAAAGGGCGCCCCGGTTTCCCGGGACGCCCTTTTGTGTCTTGCCTTGCGCGCTTAGAATTTGGCGCGCAGCACAACGCCGTAGGTGCGCGGCTGGAGCGAGAAGGCCGAACGCGAATTTGCCGCCCCGCTGCCCCGCAACGTGGTGTTGAAAGTCACCCCGCGCGTCACATTGTCGGTCAGATTGTTGACGAAGCCTTCGAGCGAGAAAGCCCCATCGGCAAACCGCAGACCGGCGCGCAGATTGATGAATTCCTTGCCATCCTGCACGTCGCCAATGATCAGCGGCGCTGCATCAATCGCCGCCTGCAGGCTACCCGCAGCCGCAATCTGCGCCGCGCTGGGCGGAACGATGGCCTGCGTCGAGGTGCGCTGATCGTCCTCCAGCCGGATCTGCCCGGCCAGGAAGAATTCGGTGCTGTCGTTGATCGGCTTTTCCCAAAGACCGCCAAACACCGCGACAATATCGGGCGCATTGGTAAGCGGGTTACCGCACAAGGATGCAACCGTGACCACGGCGGCCTGATTGCCTGCACAATCCTCTGGATAACGCGCATCGAGGAAGGTGCCGCCGAAATTGAAGGTCAATTCATCATTCGGGCGGATCAAACCTTCGATTTCAAGCCCCGTCGATTTTGCGGTTGGAACGTTGAAGGTCTGGAATGCGGTGCCGGTAAACTCAAGCACCTGGAAGTTTGAAAACTCCTCATGGAATGCGGCGATGTTGACCGTCAGCGCATCATCCAGCAGCCGGGATTTGAGGCCAATCTCATAGGCGTCGACTTCTTCCGACTGGAACCGGGGGTCGGCGCCGCCAACTCCCGCCGTGGTATCAAGGTTGATACCGCCAGACTTATAACCATGGGTGAAGCTGGCATAGAGATTGACCGGCGCGGCAAATTCATAGCCGAGCCGGGCGGTGTAGATCAGTTCCTCATCGTCAAACTGCGATTGGAACGTGCGCACCAGTGGCAGGGCTGCGGCCTGCGGCAAATCGGCAGGGGCAGTGAAACCAAAGCAGCCCAGCGCGATAAAGGTCGGTTGCAACGACGCCGGAATACCCGCGAGCGCGCCGAGCACGGCGGGGCAAATCTGGTTGTTTACCGCAGTCTGGGTAAAGCCGCCCTGTTTGTCTTCGAACGAGTAACGCGCACCCAGCGTCAGTTCGAGCCCGTCGGTGATTTCAAAACTGTTATGCGTAAAGATCGAATAGCTTTGCGCATCCTGCTGGAACCGGTTGGTGTTGGTGGTGCCAGCCGGGTCAACCCCGGTGAACAGGGTCAGCGGGTTCGGCCCCAGCGCCCCGCCGGTGGCCGGGAACAGCAAGGCCCCCACCTGCTCGCCATAATCCTCACCCAGCGAGAAAGAGACCGATTGATCCAGCGTTTCATCCGAATAGAAACCACCGATCATGTAATTCAACCGGCCGCCCGCGGCCTCACCCTGAAGCCGGAGTTCGGCGGTGAAGGTCTCAATTGTCAGATCAAGCACATCGACATTGAAAACGTCGAGCGCGGTAAAATCCGAATCGTAAGCTTCGAGCGATTCAAACTTGCGATAGGACCCGATGAAGATCACGTCGGCGCTGTCCGAGATTGGAAATTCGACCTCGCCCGTCAGGCCGAAATTGTCGACGTCGGCCCGTGGCGCGAAATTGGCGGAGACGATCCGGTCATCAAGCGCCTGTTCGAATTCAGGCTGGCCAAAGGGGTTGTTGGAAACGGTGGTTTGCCCATTGCCGCCCGTTGCGCCCAATCCGACCGCCGCAAATGCACCGCCGGGAACCAGCGGCGACTGATACAGCTCAATTGCGCCGCAGCAGCTTGACTTGCTCTTGGAATAATCGGCGATCAACCGGCCGCGCAGCCCGCTTTCGGTATCCCAGCCCAATTGGGTGCGGATCAGATATTGGTCGACATCATTGGTGTCGCCAATCTCTGTCCCCGCGCCGTTGACCACGGTCAGGAACCCGTCGCGTTCGCGGTAGGCCCCCGTCACGCGCAGCGCCAGAGTGTCCTGAACGATGGGCACATTGACCGCGCCTTGCAGGCTGATTTCGTCAAAGCTGCCATAGCCGGCGTTCACAAAGCCGCCAAATTCACTGAGGTCGGGGCGGTTGTTGGTGATGGTGAGCGCGCCCGCCGATGTGTTGCGGCCAAAGGTCGTGCCCTGCGGTCCGCGCAGCACCTCAACCCGTTCGACATCGACAAATTCGGACAAAGCAACGCCGGGGCGCGATTGATACGCGCCATCGATGAAGATCCCGACTGCACTTTCAAACCCGATGTTGTTCGAAGTGGTGCCGACGCCGCGAATACGCAGCACGACCGAGCCGGACGCAATCTGCGCCTGGCTGCTGCTGAAACTGGGCGCAAGGGTCGTCACTTCCTGAATATTGTCGACGCCCTGATTTTCGAGCGCCTGCGGCGAAATCGCGGTCACGGCGAGCGGAATATCCTGAACGTCCTGCGCGCGCCTGGTGGCGGTCACGATGATGACATTGTCGTCCGCAACCGGGACTGCACGGGGTGCGGCATCCTGAGCAAAGGCGGGTGCGGTGAACGAACTGCAGGCCATAAGGCCGGCAGCATAGGCTGCGAGCTTGCGTGTCATTGAATATCCTCTCCACTGGACGCCCGGATTATTGTCCGGTGCGGTTCTCCAATTGCCGAGATTATCAGCGCTTTCGGCGATGCCAAGAGTCGCGTGGCGGTTGTTCAAGGATAGTAGTAAAAATGCAACAATGTGTGTTGCGGCGCAGCATAGATACGTCTTTGCAATGCATATGCTAATTATGTTGCACGCGGCGCAATTGATGCGCGCTGTGCATTGTCAATGATTACGCTACGGCTTCAGGCCGAAACGAAGGCCCAGCCAGACAGTGCGCGGCACGCCCAGATCGATTGAGCCGCCCGAATTGCGGGTCACGATGTCCTCATCAAGCAGATTTTCGGCGCGCGCAATCAGCGATAGATTTCGCACCAGCGGAATCTGCGCGAACAGATCAATCGTTGTGGCCGAGCGCAAGATGTCGGTTTCAAGGTCATCTTCGAATTGCGCGCCCACATGGCGCAGAGTCCCGGCAAGCCGCCAACCTGCTGCGGGTTGCCACGCCAGCGTTGCCGATGCGGCAAACTCGGGGGTCTGCGGCGGGCGATTTCCGTTCAGCGGCGATGATGCGCCTTCCCCGTCAATCTCTGCATCGGTGAGGCTGAACGAGGCATCGAGGCTGACGCTGCCAAACCGCGCGGCCAGCGTGCCTTCGATCCCTTGCGCCGAGATTGCAGGCAGGTTCTGACGTTGCCGAAGATTGGGCGCAATCGTCACATTGGCGATGGCGTTTTCAACCTCATTGTCAAACGCGGTCAGCGACAGGACCGCAGCATCCACCGGCTGCCAGCTCAGCCCGACCTCAAACCCTTGCAGCCGCTCATTCCTGAGCGCGGCATTGGCCTGTGTCACTACCGGGAACACCACGAATGGCCGGTACAGTTCGTTAAGGGTCGGCACCCGCAGCCCGGTATAGGCCGCCGCGCGCAAATCCAGCCGCCGGGTGGCGTAGAACGAAGCCCCCGCGCGCCAGCTCAACTCCCAGTCGGACCGGTCCTGCGCGATGGTTTCGGATACCAATCCGCCATTGGCATCGACCGCGCGAAAGAACCCGTCTGCAATCCTGGTGTGATCCGCGCGCACTCCGCCGGTCACCACCAGCGGGCCGATTTCCCAATCGTCCTCCAGAAACAGGCCAAGATTGCTGGTCACGCCCCCCGCGCGCCGCCGCTCGGTCAACAATCCGCTGAACGCGCTATAGGCTTCTTCCTGCAATTCCCCGTCAGACCGGCGGTAATCCGCGCCCACCCGCACATCGTGCCCCTCTGCAATCGGCGGGCGCACTTCGATCTTGCCGCCCAGCCCGGTCGAGGGCGTGTTGCGCTGGTCGAGCACCCGCGTGAACCGGGTCGAACTGATCACCACATTGGAGAAATTGCGCGCCTGGACATAGGCCAGCGCGTCGAATTTCCAGTCACCTCGTCCGATCACCCGCAGGCTCGCATCCTGACCCTCGCTCGCCGAATCCGCGCCGTCAAAGCGCAGGGTGCGGCTATCGTCAAAGATACTCACGCGCGCCTGCAATTCGGTGTCGGCAGACAGCGGAGCGACCGCGCGCATGCCGACCTGCCAACTGTCAAACGCCGCCCGCGCGCTGGCCGGCACGCGGTCCCCGGCGGGTGTCGTGAAGAACCCCTGTCCGCGGTCCCAGCGCCCGGTTACCACGCCGAACCCGCCGCCCAATTGCTGCGTGATGGCGGCGCTGGCCTCGGTCTCTGCGCGGTCGTTGATCGCCAGATTGGCCGCGAGCGGGCCAAGCGTGTCTGCCCCCGCGCTTTCCAGCTCGATCGTCCCGGCGAGCGCGCCTGCGCCAAACGGCCCGGACCCGCCGCCGCGCGTCACCCGGATGCGCGCCAGGCCCTCGGGCGCAATCGCGGACAGCGGGATATAGCCAAAGAACGGATCGGCAATCGGCACCCCATCGAGCAGCACCAGCGCGCGGCTGGTGGCATTGCCGCCCAGCGCGCGCAAGGTCACGCCCTGCGCGCTGGGGTTCGATGATCGGCTGTCGGACCGGCGGAATTGCTGAAACCCGGCGACATTGGACAGCACATCCTCAATCCGGCCCGAACCGCTGGAGATGATCTGCTCACGCTCAATCTCGGTAACCGAATAGACGATGTTGGACAGCG
The DNA here is from genome assembly GCF_047872805.1 of Qipengyuania sp. ASV99. Lineage (NCBI taxonomy): Bacteria > Pseudomonadati > Pseudomonadota > Alphaproteobacteria > Sphingomonadales > Erythrobacteraceae > Qipengyuania > Qipengyuania sp. ASV99. The sequence goes on from NZ_JBLQUK010000011.1 coordinate 37,481, forward strand.
CCGGTTCCAACCCTTCGCCGGTCACGACAATCTCACCTTCGGGATATGCGTTCCCGGAGGTTTCGCCGCTATCCTCTTCCTGCGCCTGCGCGGGCGGGCAAATTGCGATGATACTGGCGGCAGCGAGAAAGCGAAAAACACAGGTCATGGGCGCGACTGCTAGCGGGTCCGGACGCACAAGTCAGTTTCAAATTGCTATCAAGACTCGCTTTTGCCGACGACGTGTGTTTACATCACTGTCAATACCACAAGAGAGAGGCCCCATGCTCGCAACACCCCCTGATTACGATGTGCTGATCGTCGGCGCAGGCATTTCCGGCATCGGCATGGCCGCGCATATGCGAATGAAGGCGCCCGGCCACAGCTTCGCCATTGTCGAGCGGCGCGAGAACCTTGGCGGGACGTGGGACTTGTTCCGCTATCCCGGCATCCGTTCGGACAGCGATATGCACACGCTGGGCTTTGATTTTGAGCCGTGGCGCCATGAAAAAAGCATAGCCGATGCGCCCGCGATCCTCGAATATCTCAACCGGATCGTCGATGAGCGCGGCATCCGCCAACACATCCGTTTCGGGCAAAAGGTCATCGCAGCGGACTTCCGTCCGGACGAGGCACGTTGGCATCTTGAGCTGGAAACCGCAGAGGGCACACGCAGCCGAGTGACGGCAAATTTCCTTTATCTCGGTTCGGGCTATTACGATTACGACGAACCCTATGACCCCGGCTTTCAACTCGGTGCATTCAAGGGGCAGGTTCTCCACCCGCAATTCTGGCCCGAAGACCTCGATTATGCAGGCAAGAAAGTCGTGGTGATCGGATCGGGCGCGACCGCCGTCACCATCGTCCCGTCGATGGCGGAGACCGCTGGGCACGTCACCATGCTGCAACGCACGCCAACTTGGATGGCTTCGCGTCCGGCAAAGGATGGCTTTGCCAACTTTCTGCGCAAGATCCTGCCAGAACAACTCGCCTACCGGATCACCCGCGCCAAGAATATCTGGATGCAGGATTTCGTTTTCAAGACCGCCCGCAACAAGCCCGAAAAGGTCAAGGAGAACCTGCGCAAGGGACTCGAAAAGGCAATGGGGCCAGATTACGACAAGGCGGCCTTTACCCCGCCCTACAATCCTTGGGAGCAGCGGCTGTGTCTGGTGCCCGACGCTGATATGTTCAACGCGATCAATGCGGGCAAGGCCAGCATCGTCACCGGCCATATCGAAGCATTTGAGGAAACCGGCATCCGTCTGAAATCGGGCGAACTGATTGACGCCGACATCATCATCACCGCCACCGGCCTGAACATGGCGGTCGCCGGGAAAATCGCGGTCAGCGTCAATGGCGAAGCGGTCGATTTCGCGCAAAGGTTCTATTACAAGGGCTGCATGTTCTCGAACCTGCCCAATCTTGCGGTGGTGTTCGGCTATCTCAACGCCAGTTGGACTTTGCGCGCGGACATCAATTCCGACTATGTCTGCCGGGTGCTCAATGAAATGCGCAATCAGGGGGTGGACACCGTGACCCCGGTTCTGACCCCCGCAATGGAGGCCGCCATCGAAGAAGATGACATTTACGATTTCTCCAGCGGTTATATCCAGCGCGCCAAGCACCTCCAGCCCAAGAACGGCGTCAATTATCCGTGGCGGCTAAATCAGGAATATGTGGCGGATCGCAAGCTTATGGCGAAAGACCCGGTCGATGACGGCATCCTCACCTTTACCCGCGCCGGGGCCAATGCGAAAACGCCGGACGAACAGCTCGAAGCCGCGGAGTAAGCCAAGCCTCGTCATTGCGAGCCGCAGGCGAAGCAATCCAGACCGCCGCATCCAGACCGCCGCGTACCCACTCTGGATTGCCGCGCCGCTTTGCGGCTCGCAATGACGAAAGACTTTTGATTCAGCCAAGCTTCGCCTAACCCAACCCCATGACCTCTCCTGAAAAAATCTGGCCTGAAAAAATATGGACAGCCGGACTTGTCGTCATTGGCGATGAAATCCTGTCCGGTCGCACCCATGACAAGAATATTGCTCAGGTCGCATCGTGGCTGCAGGTGCAGGGCATCCGCCTTGCCGAAGTGCGCGTGGTGCCCGATGTCGAGGACCGGATTGTCGAGGCGGTCAACGCTTTGCGCGCCGCCAATGATTACCTCTTCACCACCGGCGGGATCGGGCCTACGCATGATGACATCACCGTCGATGCGGTGGCAAAGGCGCTGGGCGTGCCGGTTACCATCCACCCCGATGCGCGCGCTCTGCTTGAACGTTATTACGCGGACAAGGGCGGACTGAACGAAGGGCGGCTGCGCATGGCGCGCGTGCCCGAAGGCGCAGACCTGATCCCCAATCGCATGTCCGGCGCGCCGGGCATCCGCCGCGGCAATGTCATCCTGATGGCGGGGGTCCCGCATATCACCGCCGGGATGCTCGACGCGCTGACCGGCAAGCTGGAGGGCGGAGCGCCGCTGCTGTCGAGCACCATCGGCTGCTGGGTCGCCGAAAGCGAGGTTGCCGCGACGCTGCGCGAGGTCGAAACCGCGCATGCCAATTGCCAGATCGGTTCCTACCCGTTCTTCCGCGAAGGGCGCGTGGGGGCGAATTTCGTGATCCGTTCGACCAGCCAGACCGACCTTGCCGGTTGCGAGAGCGACCTGATCGGCAGGCTGATAGCCAGCGGAAACGAGCCAGTGACCGGCGGGATTTAGAGCGCTTTTGCGCAAAACGAAAAAGGGGGCCGGAAGCTTGCGCTCCCGGCCCCCTTTTCAGTTCATTGTGGCGAATTCGGGCGTTACGCGCCTTCGATATTCGCCGTGTCGATTTTCAGGCCGGGGCCCATGCTCGAGGTCAGCGAGACCTTGCGCACATATTTGCCCTTTGCGCCCGAAGGCTTGGCCTTGACGATGGCGTCGGTGATCGCGTTGAAATTGGCTTTCAGCGCATCGTCAGAAAACGACAGCTTGCCGATGCCCGAATGGATGATGCCCTGCTTTTCGACGCGGAATTCGACCTGGCCGCCCTTGGCGTCCTTTACGGCCTGTTCCACGTTTGGCGTGACCGTGCCCAGTTTCGGGTTCGGCATCAGCCCCTTGGGACCGAGCAGCTTGCCCAGACGGCCAACCACGCCCATCATGTCCGGTGTCGCGATGACGCGGTCATAATCGACATTGCCGTTCTGCATGTCTTCCATCAGGTCTTCGGCGCCAACCTTGTCAGCACCGGCAGCCAGCGCCTTGTCAGCGTTGTCGCCGCGCGCGAACACGGCGACCTTCACGTCCTTGCCCGTGCCCGAAGGCAGCGAAACCATGCCGCGCACCATCTGGTCGGCGTGACGCGGATCGACGCCGAGGTTCATGGCAACTTCGACGGTTTCGTCAAACTTGGCCTTATGCGTGCGCAAGGTGGCGATGGCTTCGTCAAAGCTATACAGCTTTTCGCGGTCGAGACCGGCAACGATTTTCTGCTTCTTGGTGATCTTCGCCATTGGTTCAGCCCTCCACCACTTCGAGGCCCATCGAACGCACGGAGCCTTCGATGATCTTCATGGCCTGTTCGATATCGTTTGCGTTGAGATCAGCCATCTTGGTCTCGGCGATTTCCTTCACCTGGGATTGCGTGATCGAGCCTGCGACCACCTTGCCCGGCTCTTTCGAACCCGATTTCAGCTTCGCAGCCTTCTTGATCAGAAAGCTGGCGGGCGGAGTTTTGGTGATGAAGGTGAACGACCGGTCAGCATAGACGGTGATCGTCGTCGGGATCGGCATGCCTTTTTCAAGGCTGTCGGTCGCGGCGTTGAACGCCTTGCAGAATTCCATGATATTCACGCCGCGCTGACCCAGAGCCGGGCCGATTGGCGGAGAGGGATTTGCAGTGCCCGCGGGCACTTGCAGCTTAATATAGCCTTCGATTTTCTTGGCCACTGGGGCCTCCTTTCGCACTGTTCCCTGCCGGTTTTCGCCAGCAAGGTCATGTTAAGCGGTCCAGCGGCAACCCTTTCGGACAGCCTCCCGCACGGATTCGCGTCTATTCGACGAGAGCGCGCCGCATAGCGGTTTTGTGCCGTGATGCAAGCGCCGAATGGACCGCCCGCGCTATTGCGGGACGGTGATATCCGCCGGGGGCAGACCCTGACGATAGCGCGCCAGCGCCGCCTCCATGCCGGCCTCGAAATGGCGCGTGTACATCGCCGTGTTGAACAGCGGCGCGCTGAGCCGGTTCGCGGCGAGCTTTGCACGGATTGCAGCGAGGCCCGCCGGGTCCTGTGCCAATCGCAGGATCAGGCGTTTATATTCCGCATCATCGTGCGTCACCAGTTCGGGCAGGCCCACCGCATGAAGCAGGCTGGAGGCGACCCGCGCGGCGAATTGCTCGCCCTCCCGCGTCACCACCGGCAGCCCTGCCCACAGCGCGTCATTGGCGGTCGTATGCGCGTTCATGCAAAATGTGTCGATAAACAGATCAGCGTGGCGGTGCCGCTCCAGATGCTCGGGATTGGCAATCCGCCTCGCAAAGATCAGCCGCGCCGGATCGACCGCGCGCGCCCGCGCCTGCTTACCCAGATTGGCCTGCACATGCGCATTGGATTGAAACAGCCACAACACACTGCCTTTGATCTGTTTCAGCACCCGCATCCAGATGTCGAATTCGCGGCGCGTCACTTTGTAATTGCTGTTGAAACAGCACAGCACAAGCGCGTTTTCGGGCAGGCCGTGATCGGCCCGGCGGGTGGGTGTCTTGGCGATCGGAAGCTGATTGTCTGCGGGCACATAGCAATACGGCAGGCGGATCAGCGCCTCTGAATAATGCGCGCGGTGCCGATCAGGAATCACATGTGGATCGGCGATCAGATAATCGATGAAATTGGTGCCCAAGGTGCTGGGATAGCCGAGATAGGTGACCTGCAACGGGGCCAGTTTCTGTTTGAACAGACCGCTGCGCGAATCGACCGTGTAACCTTGCCGGTCGATGGCGATATCAAAGTCGAGCGAGCGCGCGAGGGTGACGATGCGTTCGTCGGACCACCCGGCGACATCGTGGAAATGCTCGATGCTCTGTTCCGATGCGCGGCGGTAGGCGTCATCGCGCTTTGCCCCGATGCTGAATCCGTGCACTTCAAACCGCGACCGGTCATGTTCGCGCAGCAACCCCCCGAGCAGCCGAGCGCCGGGATGATCGTGGAAGTCGGCGCTGACATACAGCAGCCGCAGCCGCCGTTCGCCCACCCGCGCGGCAGACTTGCCGCCCGCATCTGCCGATCCGGCCATTGCCCCCGGCGCGAGCTTGAAATTGCGGTCCGCCCAGCTTTTTGCCCGGGCCAATTGCCGATGAGGCACGTCCTCTAACGCCAAAAACGGCCACGGCGGCACGCCCTCACCGGTCACCCCAAGATCTGCAATCGCGTCTGAAAATTCGTCCATCGCGGGCCAGTCGCAATGCTGCGCCAATTGATACAGCAGGTTTGCTTTCGCCAGCGCATTGTCCGGGTCCAGCGCCAGAGCCTTGCGAAACGCAGCAATGGCAACCGCGTCTTCGCCGCGTTCCTGCGCGATTGTGCCGAGATTGTAATGGGCCTTGGCAAAATCCGGGCGGGCTTCAATCGCCGTGCGATAGGCGGTGATGGCATCGGTCTGTAGCCCGGCGCGTTTGAGCGCATTGCCAAGGCTGTTGTGAACCTCTGCCAGATCGGGGCGCAAGACACAGGCGCGGCGCAGATGCAGGATCGCCGCGTCGATTTCTCCCAGCCGGGTCAGGACACTGCCCAGATTGTTGTGCGCCTGCGCCATGTCGGGATCGATATCGAGCGCGCGGCGATAGGCCGCCATGGCTTCGATCAATTGCCCTTCGTCCTGTAGCACCAGCCCCAGATTATAGGGTGCGCCGGAATATCGGGGGTTGATCTGGCAGGCGCGGCGAAAACTCTCGGCGGCCTCGCCCGCATAGCCCAGCGCGCGCGCCGCCGCTCCGCGCACGTTCCACCCGCCATCAAATTCGGGACATTCGGCGCACAATGCGCGGGCGAATTTCAAGGCATCGGCGTAACGCTGCGCCCGGTAAAGCCCGGTTAGCGTGCGAATCTGATCCGGCGAAGGCTGGCGCATCGTGCCCATGCGCGCAGCCTAGCAAGCACCGGGGCCGGTCACCAGCATGACAGTCAGCGCGGCAAGCGCCCTGCCCGCTGCGGGTTTACTTGGCCAGTTCGACCTGTTCAAAATCAAGTTCAACCAGAGTCGGACGACCAAAGATCGAAACGCTGACCTTGACCTTGGACTTGTCGAAATCGAGCTCTTCGACGACGCCGTTGAAGCTGGCGAAGGGCCCATCGAGCACTTTGACCGAATCGCCGATTTCGTAATCGACGCTGACCTGCTGCTTGGGCGCGGCCTTGGCTGCCTCAACACCGCCGAAATAGCGCGCGGCCTCTTTCTCGCTGATCGGCTGCGGTTTGTTGTTGTTGCCTAGGAAGCCGGTGACCTTGGGCGTGTTCTTGACGAGGTGATAGACATCGTCGTTCATCCGCAATTTGGCCAGCACATAACCGGGCATGAATTTGCGTTCGACCTGAACTTTCTTGCCGCGCTTGACCTCGGTGATGGTTTCGGTCGGAACCTCGATTTCCTCAACCGCTTCGGCCAGGCCAAGCCGGTCCGCCTCGGCGAGGATCGCGTCTTTCACCTTGTTTTCAAAGCCGGAATGGGCGTGAATAATATACCAGCGAGACATGAATGGTCCTTAGATCGAAAGTCTTGAATAGGGCGCGTTTGCGCCGGTTAAATCAGGCCCGCACACTCACGCAAGCGTGAGCAGGAAATTGACGAGGGCGTTGAACACGCTGTCAATGCCAAGGAAAAACAGCGACAGCACCACCATAAAGATGAACACAAAAACCGCGGTGCGCACCGTCTCATCGCGGGTCGGCCACACGACCTTGTTAAACTCGGTCCGAACCTGATTCACGAATTCGGGAACCGATGTCTTGCGCTTCTTCTCTTCGGCTTTGGGTGTTTGGGCCATGGGTAGCCTTTCGCCTTCGCGTGTAATGTTTCTGTCCGGCTTTCAGGTAGGGCCCCGCGCCGCCCGGGACAAGGTCGCGGAGGGGCTTGGGAAATTACCGATGTCGGGATTGCCATCGCTAATATGACGCGGTGCACAGGAAAGCAAGGGTGAAGCGCGCCTTCGGGGCTAGTCAAGTGCGACGGCGCACATTAGCGTGACCCACTTGTCTGAAGGCCGGGGGGACCGGCCCGATTTCGGGATAGCAATAAGGGGATAGCCAGATATGGCTGCAGCACCATCGGGCGCAGAAGCGTGGATCGCGCCGGTTACCAATGTTTCGGACTTTATCTGGGGCGGCACGTGGAACGGGGAGGCGCTGTGGTGGCTTTCCATTGGCGGCCAGCCAATCCCGCCGATGACGCTGATTTTGCTGGGCATCGGCATGTGGATCATGATTGGTCTGCGGTTTTACCCCATCGTCAAGCTGGGCAGCGCTTTCAAGGGCCTGTTCGCCGGACGCAAAGGCGAAGGGGCAGGCGAGATCTCGCCCTTTGCCGCGCTTTCCACCGCCCTTTCGGGACAGGTCGGCACGGGCAATCTGGCCGGGGTGGCCACTGCCATCACGCTGGGCGGACCCGGCGCGATTTTCTGGATGTGGGTCACCGCGCTGATCGGGATGGCGCTGGCCTTTGCCGAAGGATCACTGGCGATCCGTTACCGCGAAAAAACATCGGACGGCGTCTATCGCGGCGGACCGATGACCTACATCATGATGGGTCTGGGCAAGAAATGGACATGGCTTGCCGTGGTGTTCTGCCTCGGCACGCTGTTCTCCGCTCTGGTCACCGGCAATTCGATTCAGGCTAATGCCATTGCCGACGGCATGGGTGAATTGTTCGGGATTGAGGAATGGGTCGGCGGGCTTGTCACGGCGATTCTGGTGTTCATCGTCATCATCGGCGGGATCAAGTCGATTGGCAGCGTCGCGGAAAAGATCATTCCGTTTATGGCGGGGGCCTATATTGTGATGGCAATCATCGCGCTGATCTTGAACTTTGGCGATCTGCCCGAAACCTTTGGGCTGATTTTCCACGGGGCGCTCAACCCGCAGGCGGCAACCGGAGGCTTTGCCGGGGCAGCGATCATGCTGGCGATCCGCGCCGGTGTGGCGCGCGGGCTGTTCTCCAACGAGGCGGGGCAAGGCTCGACTCCGATCGCCCACGCGGTCGCGCAGACCAGCGATCCGGAACAACAGGGCCGGATGGCGATGCTGGGCACGTTTATCGACACGATTGTGATCTGCACCATGACGGCGCTGGTGATGCTGACCGTCGAAGGCAATTTCACCGCCGGGGATCAGGTGGTGAGCCACGCGTGGAATTCCGATCTGCAAGGCTTTGCGATGACCAGCGGAGCCTTTGCCGCGGCGTTTCCACTTGAAGTTTTCAGCGTTCCAATCGGCACGCTGATCGCGTCGATTGCGCTGATCCTGTTTGTGTTCACCACGCTGCTGACCTGGAGTTATTACGGGGAACGCGCGATCACTTTCATCTACGACCGCATCCCCGGTTCGACCCGCGCGGGCGAAAAAGTGCTGCATATGATCTGGCGGGTGCTGTGGTGCGTGGTGATCTACCTCGGATCGACGCTCGACCTGACGCTGGTGTGGCGGATGGGCGACATCGCCAATGCGGCGATGGCGCTGCCCAACCTGCTGGCGCTGGTGCTGCTATCGGGTGTGGTGTTCAAGCTGGCACAGGGCGACCGCACAGCGGGCAAGGATTTCCGCGAGGACACACCCGAAGAGCCTGAGGAATATTGAGGCGAAAGGCGCGCGCAGCAATGCTCCGCGCGCCTCTTGTCCTCAATACATCCCGAAAAGCCGTTCGAGCCATGTCGGCTGATGCATTGGCTGCACCCGCCCAAAAGCCTGCGCGCGGATCGCCGGATTGAGCGGCGGACGCGGGCTGCTCCACGGATCGGGTTTTGACGAGTGATAGATGTGGTGGCTCATTTTCATCCTCCTGTTCGAGCACATTTGCTCGGTTGAACGATGAAATTGCACGGCTCGTCTGACGCCAAGCTGAGCGAGCGGTTAGTTCGTATTCATCTTACGGTAGTATCGGATGAACGATTGGGCAAAATCGACGGCGTGCTGGGATCAATGGTCAGCCGGCATAGCAGGCCGGTGCACACCGGCAGTTTATGGCAAATTGGCAGGGGCGACAGGATTCGAACCCGTGGCCCTCGGTTTTGGAGACCGATGCTCTACCAGCTGAGCTACGCCCCTGCACGAGCCGCGCGCTTTATCGAAGCCTCCAACAATACGCAACCGGTCTTTGGCACCGCCCGTCGCATCCATGCAATCGCGGCGCATCTTTGCTGTTAAAGAAACACCATGCATTCGCCCATCCGCCCTCCTGTCCCGGTCGACACCCTGCTGCTCGCCTATCGCAGCGGGATTTTCCCGATGGCGGACACGCGCGAGGATCAGGATATATTCTGGGTCGAGCCGCGCGAGCGGGCGATCATCCCGTTGGGCGGTCTGCATGTGTCGAAATCGCTGCGCAAAGTGCTGCGCGCTGACCGGTTCGCGGTCACGCTTGACCTCGCGTTCGAGCCGGTGATGCGGGCCTGCGCCGCGCCGCGTCCGGGCCATCCCGAAAGCTGGATCAGCGACCGCATCGTCGCCAGCTATGCCGGGCTGCACCGTGCAGGCCACGCCCATTCGATCGAATGCTGGGCCGAGGCAGATGGCGAGAGGGTGCTGGCTGGCGGGCTTTACGGCGTCGCCTTTGACCGGGTGTTTTGCGGCGAGAGCATGTTCAGCCTTGCGGACAATGCCAGCAAGGTGGCGCTGTGTTGGCTGGTGGCGCTGCTGCGCGAGGCGGGATACACCTTGCTCGATTGCCAGTTCATCACCGATCATCTGGAAACGCTGGGCGCAGTGGAAATGCCGCAAGCCAAATATTTGCACCGGGTCGAAGCCGCGCGCGGAAAGCCGCGTTGCAGCCTCGCCGAAGCCTATGCCAACCTCACATCAGGCGGCGATCATTCGTCGCCGGGAAAACTCATCGCGCAGTCTTTGACCCAGACATCATAGACCGGATGTTCGACGACGTTGAGGCTGGGGTTCTCCTTGAACAGCCAGCCTGAAAAAACCCGGCGGTGCTGATCCTGGCCGCGTTCGAGCACATCGACCTGCACGAAAGCGCCGGTTTCGCTCGGAAATTCATAGGGCGCGGTGCGTTCGCAAGCGGCCAGCCGGACGATCACCGGACCATCTTCAAAAACCTCGCCAGGGCGCAATTCAAGGTCCCGGCTGACATTGTTGCGTTTGTTGAGCAGGCCAATCGTCGCCGTCCGCTCTGCCATGGGGGTTGCACCGATGTCTTCAGCCGCCGCGACGGTATCGGCCCCATCGGCAGGGGCCGCAGCCTCGTTCACTGGCACTTCGACCGTGTCCGAACCTTCGTCCGGCCCCGCCTCGCCGCAACCACTCAAGGCAATCGCGGCCAGCGCAGCGCAGGTCAGCGAGCCAAGCGGGGAGTTCAAGGGCGCGCGCATCACTCTGGCGCGCTCAGCCCTCTGGGCTCCAGGCTTCGTAATCGCCGTCAGCTGCGGCGCGCTGACCGCCGCGTTCAAGCGCACCTTGCGGCCGGTATGCCTGCGGCGTGCCGGTGGCGTTGGGGGTGTAATCCACCTCCCAGATATGCGCCGGAGGCAGATAGCTTTCGGGCACATCGACAAACGAGCCGTGCAGCCAGCCGTGCCATTCGCTCGGCACGCGGCTGGCATCGTTTTGCCCGTTGTAGATCACCCAGCGGCGTTCGCGCTGAGTGTAGGAGCCGTTGGGCTTCTGCCCCGGCTTTACCTTGGCGCGGAAATAGGTGTTCCCCTGCGCATCGGTGCCGACCTGCTCACCTCCTACGCGTGCCGACCACCAATGCGTGCCGATGGTTGCCCCATCCCACCAGGTGAAGATTTTTCCTAAGATGCTCATGATGCCATTCCCATGCGCGGCCGGTTAAACCAATTGCTGCCTTGCGCCAAGGTTGATTGTCACTGCGGCAGGGTAAACTCGACCAGATCGCCCGGCTTGATCCCCAGTTCCTCCGATCGTCCGCCGCGAATTTCGAACACGGCGATGGCGAGGCCATCAGATGCGACGCTGTCGGTCGAATAGGGCACGCCTTTGGCGATATTGGCGATCCGATTGTCCGGCCCAATAAAGATGATGTCGAGCGGCAGCGGGGTGTTCTTCATCCAGAAGCTGCGCACCTGCGGGGTGTAAGAGGGAAACAGCATCGCGGCAAAGTCATCAAGTTCGGTGCGAAACATCAATCCACGCGCCTGCGCTTCGTTGGTGTCGGCCAATTCGGTCAGGAAACCGATCTGTTCATCGCCGGTGTGAACTGTGACTGTGATTAACTGCAAGCCCGATTCAGGGTGCTCGGTCGGGACCGCTCGCTCGGTGGTAACGATCGCAGCCTGACCGGCAGATTTATCCTCGGCTCTTGTGACCTGCGCATTGGCCGATGACCCGTCCGCTGCCGAACACGCGGCCAGAATTAAGGCTGCGAACATGCTTACCCATTTACCCATAATCCGCTCTCTCCCTGTGATTCTTCGGCTTCTGCCTCGGCCAGCCATTCTTCCACTTCGGCGATTGCGGCTGCATCAAGTATGAACCGCACGTGGTCATACAAATGCCCTGCCCGCAGCATTGCGGCAACCTGCTTTTCGCGCAGCTTCTGGCGCGCGTGGGAATCGCCGCCAGCGTTTTCACCCGCGTCGGCCTTGCCCCCTTGGGCGAACAGGCCGAACCGGCGCTTTTTTGCCAGCAGAACCGCCGCACGCCGGCTTTCGGCCTCTCCGGGGGCGTGATCGGCGCGCAGGTCCTCCGCTACACCCGCCGCCCATAATGTCTGCTCGACCCGTCTTGCGCCAAACCCGCGCGCGGTCAGATCGCGGCTGCGCGACCTTGCATAGGCATCGTCATCGACATAGCCGAGTTCGATCATCCGGGTGACAATTCCGGTCACGTCAAGCTCTGGCGTGCGGCCATCTGCATCCTCTGCGACGCCGCGTTCGCGCAGCTTGCGGGCAAGGTATCCCTCCAGCTTGGCACCCGTGGTGGCAAAGCGTGCGGCATAGGATAACGCCAGATCCCGAAGCATGGTCTGGTCAAGCGGGCGGGCCTTTTTGCGCTGATTGCTTGCACCTTGCGCCTTTTGCTGGCGGCGCGGACGTGCCTCATCGTCCGGTGCCAGACCGCCTGATTCGCTACCATGCGATGACGTTTTGCTTTCCTGTGAAACCATTTCGCCTTATTCGTGCCACTATCCTTATCAAATGGGAAAGCTGGACGACCACCGGCACATTGCGCCGGTGGCTGTGGGGATACAATAGAGCACGCAAATGCGCGCCGCAAATTACGGGTATCGCTGATAAAATGACCGAAGCCGCCATGGTCCCAACGCCGAATGATTGCGAATTGCCGCGAATCCGCGCGCAGTTTGCGACCTTTAATGACGCGATTGATTATGCCGCTCGCAGCAAGAAGGGCCTGAATTTTCATGATATGCGCGGGCAATTGGAACGCGTCTATCCCTATTCCGAAATGCGCGAAGACGCGATTGCGATGGCATACCGGCTGATCGATGCGGGCATTGGCGCGGAAGACCGCGTTGCCCTGATCGCGGAAACCGGCCCCGATTTCGCCGCGCTGTTCTGCGCCTGCGTCTATGCCGGGGCATGGCCGGTGCCGCTGCCTTTGCCCACCACCTTTGGCGGCAAGGACAATTATATCGACCAGCTGGCAGTGCAGTTGCAAAGCGCCGATCCCGCGATCCTGATCTATCCTGAGGAAATCGGCGAAATGGCCGCAGCTGCCGCCGCGCGGCAGGGCTGTGCGGGGGAAAGCTGGCAGGAATTTGCCCAGCGCGCGGCTCCGGTTGTCGATCTGCCCGAGGCATCGCCCGACGATATTTGTTACCTGCAATATTCCAGCGGATCGACCCGCTTCCCCACCGGCGTCGCGGTGACGCACCGGGCTTTGTTGCACAATCTTTACGGCCATGCCGTCTCGATGGAGCTGGGTGAGAATGACCGCTGCGTCAGCTGGCTGCCGTGGTATCATGACATGGGGCTGGTCGGCTGTTTCCTGTCGTTGATCGCCAATCAGTTTTCGGTCGATTTTCTCAAACCCGATGCCTTTGCCCGGCGTCCGCTGGCGTGGCTCGACATGATCAGCCGCAATCAGGGCAACACCGTCTCTTATTCTCCCACATTCGGCTATGACATCTGCGCCCGCCGCATTTCCAGCCAGAGCCAGGTGGCGGAGCGGTTTGACCTGTCGCGCTGGCGTATCGCGGGCAATGGCGCGGATATGATCCGCCCGGATGTGATGCAGAGTTTCGTCAACGCCTTTGCCGACGCGGGGTTCAAGGCGGCGGCCTTCACCCCTTCCTATGGGCTTGCCGAAGCGGTGCTGGCCGTCACCGTCATGCCGCCGGGCGAAGGGATCAGGGTTGAACTGGTCGAGGAAGAGCGCCTTTCGGGCACTCCGCGCGACATTTCGCGCCCGGCCCGGTATCGCGCCATCGTCAATTGCGGAAAGCCTTTGCCCGACATGCAGGTGTTGATCACCGGCGAAGACGGCCATGCGCGCGGCGATCACCAGATCGGCAAGGTCTGGTGTCAGGGCCCCAGCGTCATGCATTCCTATTTCCGCAACGAGGAAGCGACGCAGGATTGCCTCGTCCCAAGCGAAGACGGCAAGGGAGTCTGGCTCGACACGGGCGACATGGGCTACACCGCAGACGGGTATCTGTTCATCGTCGGCCGGGCGAAAGACATGATTATCATCAACGGCAAGAACCACTGGCCGCAGGATATCGAATGGGCGGTGGAACAATTGCCCGGTTTCAACCACGGCGACATTGCAGCTTTCTCGATCGAGACGGACAATGGCGAGGAAGCGCCCGCCGTGCTGGTCCATTGCCGCGTTTCTGACCCGGTCGAGCGGCTGAAACTGCGCGAGCAGATCGCCGACAAGGTGCGTTCGGTCACCGGCATGCGCTGTGTTGTCGAACTGGTCCCGCCGCGCACCCTGCCACGCACCAGCTCAGGCAAGCTGAGCCGGGCCAAGGCGAAGAAACTGTATCTGTCGGGCGAGATCGTCCCGCTCGAACTGGCGGCCTAAAACGCGAATTCGAGCACCGCATGCGTGCACAGCGTGCCTGAATCGGCGAGCGTGACAGTGCAATCGATATAAGCGCTGGCTTTGCCGAAGCGCCGGACTTCGGCTGCGATCATCAGATCCTCGCCTGTTGCTGGACGCAGGAAATGTGTGTGCTGATAGACCGTGCCTTTCGAAACCCGCGAACCGGTCGCGACCGCCATTGAAGCGACAGTGTCGATCGCCGCCATCAGCGCTTGACCGCAGATCGATCCGGTAAAGAACTGCAAGTCGGGTGATTGCGGGAGGCGCGCCGCGAAATAGCCTTCGCGCAGTTCGAAATCGGTGAGGCCCATCTCTTTGATCCACGGCGCGTAGATCCAGTCGAACGCTTCGGCAGCGTTCTCGGCAGTGACCGGAAAGAAGTCAGCAAGTGTTCTGGTCATGCTCTGCCCCCTGTATTGAATGGGCTAGTTCCCGCCCCAATCCGCGCTCAATTCTCCGCCGCCGCTGCGCACGCTGACGCTTACCCCGCGCCGCGCGAGGATTTCGGCCGCTTGGGTCGCCTGCTCATCATTTCCGGCGAGCACGATCGGCAGATCGATCCGCTTGGACGCCCATTCGATCACGCTCAGCGCCTGAGCGCCTTCGGGCGTGGGTCCGTCTGCATCAAAAGGGATGGCATCGGGCAAATCGCCTATCGGCGGCAACAATTCGATGGTCCAGTCCGGCTCAGTCGCGGCAATCCGCATCTCCAGCGCCCGATAGGCCGCCAAGGTTGCGCCATCGAGCCGCTCTGCCCGCACGGTGGCGCGGCGGCGGGTGCGATCCACCGTCACTTCGTCTTCGGTCACGCCCGCAACCAGTGCAAGCCGGGTGGCAAGCGAGGCGGCGCGCTCCCGTGCGACCTCTTCCTCATTGGCGCGGGCGGCGGAAAGCTGAGCCTGCTGCGCGGCGCTCGCCGCAGTGCCAACCTGCAACTGCGTTAGCGACAGTTCGACCGGTTGATCGAGCCGAGCCGACAGCGCGCGTTCGATTTGCGCCTCCGCCTCTGGCAGCGGATTGGGGGTGTAAACCGATGCGCCAATCACAATCGGATCGGCCCGGAAATCGACATCGAAGCGCGATATTTCAGTGCCGTCGACGAAGGGTTCATAAATCTCTGCGCGAATCACCCGCTGCGCGTTGGTCTGAAACGCGATCTGTTGCAGCGACAGGGCCAGCGGAATCGCCAGCGCCACGAACACCGCTGCGACGGCGATGTTCTGAAACAAGGTGTTGCGCGAGCTGAGCGAGGTGCGGAATCCATAAAGCCGCGCCATCGCCAGCGCGGTCAGCGCAATCGTGATGAGGTTGGTGACATAGAGCAACAGCGCGCCCGAAAACACCGTCCAGTTCCACGTTGCCAGGCCAAAACCCACGGTCGCCAGCGGCGGCATCAAAGCGGTCGCAATAGCGACGCCGACAATCGTGCCCTCTCGCCCGCGGATCATCGCATAGGCACCCGCGAGCGCGGAAAACAGTGCAACGAACAGGTCAAACAGATTGGGCTGGGTGCGCGCGGCGATTTCTGACGTGATCGTCTGGATCGGCGACAGATACACCAGCGCCGCAGTCAGCGCGACCGCCATCACCGTGCCCCAGGCGAGGCTGCGCGCGGACTTCTTAAGCCATTGGTAATCGCCAATTGCCAACGCGAAACCCAGCCCCATGATCGGATCCATCAGCGGCGACAGCAACATCGCTCCGATCACCACCGCAGGCGAAGACAGCAGCAGGCCGAGCACCGCGATCCCCGCGCTCATTGCGGTCATAAACAGATAGCGTTCGGACAGAGCGCATTCGGCGCGGCGCTTCTCGATCACCTGCGCCTGTTCGACCGTGCCGACCACATCTTCGCGCCACCACCGGCGCAGGCTGAACAGCACCCGCGCAATCGACATGCCATCGCCAGCCACCGCTGCCGCGCCTCGTGGCGGGACTGGCGTGTAGCCCGAACTTGATGGAGCAGGCGGCGGAGAGGTTTCGTCGGTCACTGGTGTTGCTTCCCTGATTGGCCGGAAGCCTTACGGTCAATCGCCTCCGAACGGAAGCGGATATGACGCGGCGCGAGAGGGGACAAGGTTTCTGGCGGGGGCGGCAAATGGGCGTTGGATTGATGCAGACAAACGCGCTAGCTTGACTGTAAACTTGAAACGCGTGTTTTAGATCACTAATACACTGGATAGGAACGCCGCCCGGCCAACAACGCCGCCGCGGCAGTTCAGGGAGCCAAGACGCCGCATGAGCACCGAAATGAAGCCAGAGACCACCATCGCCACCGCGACCAAAACGGCCACGGATTTTCAGTTGACCCCGCCCGACCCCGTGCCCGTGGTCGCAGCGGAGCAAGCCGCCGGGTTGGTGCCGGTCTCTACCGAACAGAAATCGAAATTGGATACCAAGGTTGATGCCTTCGTCGCCGACCTGGTTTCGGTCGATGCCAATTCGCCTGCGTTCGGAGAAAAAGTCGATCAGATCACGCGCATGGGGCAGGAACAGATCCGCGCCGCCGCCGCGCATTCCAACCGCTTCCTCGACCGCCCGGTGCGCGCAATGGATGCCGACAGCAGCGTCGGCAGCGACCTCGCCGAATTGCGCCGCACCGTCGAAGACCTCGATCCGGGCCGCAAGAGCAAGCTGCTGTCCCCGCGCAAGCTGTTTGGCATCATCCCGTTCGGCAACAAGCTCAAGAATTATTTCGACAGCTACACCAGCGCGCAGGGCCATATTCAGGCGATCCTCCAGCGGCTGGATAGCGGCAAGAAAGAGCTGCATCTCGACAATGCCGCAATCGACACCGAACGCGCCAAATTATGGGAAGCGATGGGCGAATTGGAACAGATGATCCACATCGCCAAGACATTGGATGCGCGGCTGGAAGCGAAGGCGCTCGAACTCGACAGCTCAGATCCGGCCAAGGCCAAAGCCTTGCGCGAATCCGCGCTGTTCTATGTGCGTCAGCGCACGCAGGATCTGCTGACGCAGATGGCGGTCAGCGTGCAGGGTTATCTCGCGCTTGACCTGGTGAAGAAAAACAACATCGAACTGGTCAAGGGCGTAGACCGCGCCAGCACCACCACCGTCGGCGCGCTGCGAACGGCGGTCACGGTGGCGCAGGCAATGACCAATCAGAGACTGGTGCTGCAACAGATCACATCCTTGAACAAAACCACCTCCGACATCATCGATTCGACCAGCACATTGCTGCGCGAACAGACCGCGCAAATCCACGAACAGGCCGCGTCATCGACGATCCCGCTGGAAACGCTGCAACGCGCGTTCCAGAATATCTATGACACCATGGATGAGGTCGACAGTTTCAAACTGCGCGCGCTCGACAGCATGAAGCAGACAGTCAATGTGCTGACCACCGAGGTCGAGAAGTCGAAAGGCTACATCGCCCGCGCCGAAGGTCAGGCGCAGGCGCAGGCCAAGGTCGCCTCCGACCCGTCGCTGTTGTCGCTGGACCGGTAAGGACCAAGGATGGCAGACAGCACACGCGAATCCGATCAGATATTGGGCGCCGCCAAACGCTCGCTGGTTACCCAGCAAGAAGGCGGGACGCATCGCCCCGGCATTGGCGCAAAGAGTATCGGCAAAGGCAGCGCTCAGGCCAAGTTTCAACATTTGTTGAAACGCGGTGCCTATCTGGCGGCGGCGCTGGTGGCGATTTTTGTGGCAACCGGGATTGTTGGTGCAGTGATTGGCGGGATCGGTTTCTGGGGCGTGATGGCGCTGGTGCTGGCGGTCGTGGTGGCGGTAGGAATTTTTGCGGTTGCGCCCACGCCGAAACCACCGAAAAGATCGGAACTCAAACTCGGCAACCCGCAGCAAATGGTCGCGCGCAGCGAACTCTGGCTGGAATCGCAGCGGCCAGCCTTGCCCGCTCCAGCGGCGGCGATTGTCGATCAGCTCGGAGTTCAACTCGATGCGCTTGGGCTGCAATTGCAGACGCTCGACGCCGCACATCCAGCGATGGCCGAGGTGCGCGAGCTGGTGGGCGAATATATCCCCGAAACGATCGACAATTATCGCAAGATTCCCGAACATTTGCGCCGCGAGGCCCACGCAGGCCAGACCGCCGATGACCGGCTGGTGTCGAGCCTGTCGAAAATTTCGGGCGAGGTCGAGCGGGTGACCCGGCGTCTGGCAGAAGGGGCGCTGGACGATCTGGCGGTCAAATCGCGCTACCTCGATTACCGCTATGGCGGGGACGAATTGATCGCCGATATGCGCGGTGAGGGATCGGGCGTGCCGCTGCCAGACCTCACCTCTGCGCCTGAACCCACCAAGCAGGCCCGCTGACGATGCGCGTCTCACTCCCCCACACGCTCGGGCGCGAGGAAGTGCGCGCCCGGATGCACAAGCACGGCCACGAAATCGCCGATTATTTTCCGCCCGGCATGGCCGATGTGCAAACCAGCTGGCCCAATGAGGACCGTATGGACCTGCTTATCACCGCCGCCGGGCAGCGGATCGAAGGCGGAATCGATATCGCCGAAGACAGCGTCGTGATTGAACTGGACCTGCCAGCGATGCTCGGCTTTCTGCGCGGCACTCTCGAACGTGCGGTGCGCAAACACGGCGGCCGCTTGCTCGAAAAAAGCTGAGCGCTACTTCGCCCGCGTCAACAGCGTCACCCCTGCATCGGTAAAATCGAGCGCTTCGATGCTTTCGGCAAAGAGACACTCGCCAGGACCGGCGCGCGCCTGAACCGATCGCGCCCGCACCTCACCTGACAGCGGCAGCGCCAGCAGCGCGCCGAAATAGGTCGCTGACACGTCCGCATCGGGCGCGCCCTCGATCCGGTCGAGCCGGAAATGATCCGCGTTGATCAAAGTCTGGCCGCGCGCCGCCACACTGCTCCTGTGACAGACCGGATAGGGCACACCCTTGGCCACCGCCAAAGCCCGCTCCAGATGCAATTCGCGCGGGCGGCCATAGTCGTAGAGGCGAAAAGTCGTGTCGCTGCTTTGCTGAACCTCCACCAAGGCCAAACCGGGACCGATGGCATGGACCGTGCCCGCAGGCAGGAAAAACACATCGCCCACCTGCGCATTGTGCCAACTCAGCAGCGCCTCAATTGACCCATCGCGCGCGGCGGCTGCGATCTGCTCGGGCGAAACCTGCCGGTTGAACCCGATGGCAAGCTGCGCCCCCGGCTGCGCATCGAGCACCAGCCAGCATTCTTCTTTGCCCGCCTCGCCCGGCAACGCATCGGCATCGGACGGGTGCACCTGCACCGACAATTTTTCGCTGGTGAAGAGGTACTTGACCAGAACCTGCGGCAATTCGGGGGGCGGTTCGAACCAGATTTCGCCGATCTTTTTGCCCGCAGGTGCGGTGAAGGGCGCGGGCAAAGCAGTCCGGCCCCAAACCTTTTCAATCATGCGGGGCGAGACCGAACGAACTGCCGCAATCATTGCTGCGCGGCTCCGGGCAGCTTGCCCACAGTTTGCGCGCCTTCGCGGGTGGTGACCAGCACCTCACCCCCGGAAACGACGATGCAAATGTCGCGCAATCCGACGGCAGAAATGCGTGGTCCATCGGTTGACGCGAACACCCGGTCGCAATCGGCCAGATCGGCGCGGCCTTGCACGACATTGTCAGCACCATCGCCGCAATCGGCAATCAGCGCATCCTGCAATGTGGCCCAATTGCCGATATCGGACCACCCCATGTTGGCGGGCACCAACGCCGCGCGTGCGGTGTTTTCCATCACCGCGTAATCGATGGAGTCGCCTTTGATCCGGTCGAATATCCCGGCATCGGGATGGAAGCGCGCGCGCTCCGAATGGCCCTGCGCCGCCGCCTGCCGGACGGCGTCGGCCATCGCCGGGCGGTGCGCAGCCAGTTCATCCAGCAGTGCGCCTGCGCGGAACGCGAAAATGCCGCCGTTCCAGTAATATTCGCCGCTGGCCAGATAGGCCTCCGCCCGCGCGCGGTCGGGCTTTTCGACAAATCGGGTCGCCGCAAATCCGCCTGGCAACACTTTGCCTTTTTGAATATAGCCATAGCCGGTTTCGGGCCGGTCCGGAGTGATGCCGAACGACACCAGATAATCCTGACGCGCCAGTTCGGCTGCGGCCAGAGCCGTGCTGCAAAAGGCAGCATTGTCGGCGATATGGTGATCGCTGGGGCACGCCAGCATGATGTCATCGGCAGGCAGAATGGCTGCGGCCAAGGCAATGGCGGGGGCGGTGTTTCGAGCCGAAGGTTCGATGATCAGGCGGTATTCCGCACCGCGCATCTGATCCTCGATCAACTCGGCATGGTCAGACCCGGCGACCACAATCGGCGCGGCAAAACGCGCATCACCTGTCACACGGCGAACCGCCTGTTGAAACAGCGTCGTTTCGCCGATCAATGGCAAAAACGGCTTGGGCAGAGACTTGCGGCTCACCGGCCACAGCCGGGTGCCGCTGCCGCCGCACAGGATCACCGGATGGATCGGGGTCTGATTAACCATGCTCTTCTCTTACCACCGCCTTGGTTTAATGCCAGTGAAGAGCCCGGCGATATGGCTCAAGACGGCACCATTCCGGCGCTATCGCTCGCGGAAATCGACCCGGTAACCATAGCGCGCCTCGACCGCATCGCCGGCCCGGTTGCGCGCCGGGTTGAAGCGGATCTTGTCGATCACGAGCTCGCACACCAGCGCTGTGGTCTGCGCATCGGCGGTGCTGCGCGCCACCGAACAATCGCGCGCGGTGCCATCGGCCTGCACGGTAAAAACCACTGTGACCGATGTGCCAAAGCGTGCCTCGCGCCCGCCATCGGGAATGGGAAAATCGCGCCGCGGGTCAAGGCTGCCCGAACGCACACTGGGCCGCACCGCCGCGCCGTTACCCTGACCGCCGCCGCGATTGCCACTGCCCGTGCCCATCCCGTCGCCCGCTGCGCCAGTGCCGTCGCCGCTGTCACGCGCGCCCGAATCCGGCGCAGTGCCAGTGGAGGACGCCTGCGGCCGCGGCACCGGAGAACGGGTGACGCGCGGCGTGGGCGCGGTGACCGGCTGCGGCACCGCCTCCTTTCCCGCTGCGCCGTCCGCGCCTTCGTCAGGCTGAGGATCAGTCGGCAGTTCCTGGGGCGTTGTCACCGTTACGGTAAAGGCGCTGGTCACGCTGCGTTCGACCGATGCGGTGAACTCAGGCGCGAGCAACCGCGACAGGCCATACAGTGCGAGCACATGGAACAGCGCAATCGCCACCAGCAGCGGCCAGCGCACCCCTATCGGTTTTCCCTGATAGCCGCTTTTCAACTTGGTCATCGACTTTGTGCCACACCGTATTTGAAGCGCGTCCTTACCCGGACGCGCAAAAGCCACGCTGGGCAACCTTACCAGCGTCAGAGAAAATTGCGATGGAGCGCACGCAGCGCATGGTTGAAAGCGCAACGAAACCGCACGCAGCAACGCAGCGATCGGGTGCCGGTGCGATGATCGCTTGCGGGCCAATCGACCGGCGCAGCCTGCTTGCCGCGCTGTTCGGCTCGATCGCCTACCTCGTCCTTAGCGCGGTAAGCCTGTTGCTGTCACAGGTCGAAGTCGTGCTGGCGAGCGTGTGGGTTCCCAATGCCGGCGTGGTCGCCATGCTGCTGATTGCACGACTGCGGTGCGAATGGCCGATCTATGCCGGGATCATGGCCGCCAGCATGGCTGCCCATTTTGTGTCGGGCAATGGCGCAGCGGCTGCGCTGATGCCTAGCGCTGCCAATCTTGCCGAAATTGCGCTGGTCACTTGGCTGATCCGGCGGTCTTGCGATGGCGCGCCGGACATGAACGACCTGTCGCATCTTGGGCGTTTCCTCGCGTTTGGCGGGCTGGCTGGGCCGCTGGTATCGGCGATAATTGCAGCGGCGGCGATTGGATTTGGGGGAGCAGGTGCCGGTGCGGCTTTGGTGGGGGCATCATCGTGGTTCCTCGCGCATTCCATGGGCATGATCCTGTTCGTGCCCGCCGCACTCATGCTTGCCCACACCCGGCGCAGTGGGTCACGGCCATCCAGAGCCGAGCTTGCGGATCGCGGCATGATCATCCTCAGCGGGCTGCTGGCGATGGTGCTGGTCTTCAATCAGGATCGCTACCCGCTGGAATTCATCGTGCCGCCCATGACTTTGATAGTCGCCATCCGCCTAGGCGGATTGGGAACCGCGCTCTATGTCCCCTGCGTTGCAATCACGGCCAGCGCGATGACCTATGCCGGTCTGGGTCCGTTTGCGCTGCATCCCGTCTCTGCTGTCGGCAAGATGTTTGTTATTCAGGCCTTTATTGCCGCCAATTTCCTGACCGGGCTGCCGATTGCCGCGATCCTCGCCGGGCGCGCGCGGCTTAGCAATGAACTTGCCGCTGGACGCAGCGAGCTTGCTCTGCTCGCCGACAACGTCACCGATGCCGTGTTCAGCGTCGATCATCACGGAGCATGCAGCTATGCTTCCCCATCGGTGCAGGAAGTGCTGGGAATTGCGCCGAGCGATTTGATCGGACAGCAATTTTGCGGATTGGGACGCGACGGCGCGGATGAGCGGATTGCCGCAGTGTTTCACCGGCTGCTGAGCGGAGAGGCGGACAAGGAACGCATTTCTTACCGCCGGTTGCTCGATGCCCGCGACGGCACGCCGGTCTATATCGAGGCGGACTGCGCCGTCGTCCTTGCCCCGGAAACAGGAGAGCCCACTGGCATCGCTGTCTGCGCCCGCGACGTGACTGAGCGGGTCGAGCTGGAATTGCTGCTGACCCGCGCGCGCCGCAGTGCGGAAAACGCCGCACGGGTAAAGTCCGAATTTCTCGCCAATATGAGCCACGAAATCCGCACTCCGATGAACGGCGTGCTCGGCTTTGCAGAGATGATGTTGCAAGATGATCTGGACGATGCGCATCGCCGCCACACCGAAATGATCGTGCAATCGGGGCGTGCGATGATGTTGCTGCTCAACGACATACTCGACCTTTCCAAGATTGAGGCCGGGCAGATCAGTGTCGATCACGCTCCGGTCGATCTGTATTCGACGATTCGCGAATGCGCCGCGCTCCACCGTCCGGCAGCGGCGAAGAAGGGACTGGATCTGGTGCTTGCGCCTGCTCCAGCATCTGAGGCACCGCTGGTGGTCAGCGACGCGCTGCGGATAAGGCAGATCATCCTCAATCTGATCGGCAATGCGGTGAAATTCACGCAGCAGGGGCGTGTCGAGATTGCCTGTCACATCACTGCTGGCGAAGTCTGGGTTGAGGTCAGCGACACTGGCATCGGGGTTAGGTCGGACCGGATCGAGGCGAT
Organism: Qipengyuania sp. ASV99; assembly: GCF_047872805.1. NCBI lineage: Bacteria > Pseudomonadati > Pseudomonadota > Alphaproteobacteria > Sphingomonadales > Erythrobacteraceae > Qipengyuania > Qipengyuania sp. ASV99. Next base: position 60,964 of record NZ_JBLQUK010000011.1, read on the forward strand.
CTTTGCGCCCTTTACCCAAGGTGAGAATGACACCGCGCGCCGTTTTGGCGGGACCGGGCTGGGCCTGACCATCAGCCGCCAGCTGGCCGAATTGCTGGGCGGGCGGATCAAGGTCGATAGCGAGAAGGGGACCGGTTCGCGCTTTCGCTTGACGCTGCCTGCAAATCTGGCCGAACCTGCTCCGCCGTCCGCGAAGCAGGAAACGCCTGCGATACCCGCCGAGTCTTTCGAACCGCCACAGCGCGCCCGAATTCTGCTGGTCGAGGATCACGAAGTGAACCGCCTGCTGGGGACCGAAATGCTCGAACGCTGCGGGCAATCGGTCGCCGCCGCGCATGACGGCAACGAAGCCATCGCCATGGTGATCGACAGCATGATGCGCGGCCAATGCTATGATCTGGTGCTGATGGATATTCAGATGCCAGGCTGCGACGGCATAACCGCGACCCGCACCCTCCGGGGCGAGGGGATTGGCGCGGATGTGCTGCCGATCGTCGCGCTGAGCGCAAATGCCTATCCCGAAGATATAGCCGCCGCCCGTAAGGCCGGGATGCAGGCGCATCTGGCCAAGCCGTTGGTGTTTGCCGATCTCGCCCGTGCTTTGCAGCGCTGGCTGCCGACCCGGATTGTGGAAGCCGGTCATGATCGGACTGGACCAGATAATGCCGCTGCTCCGATTGCCTTGCCCCATAGTGGCGGATTGGCACCGCAGGCCGCGCAACGCGGCGGCTGGCCCATGCCGCAGCACCATTCGCCTGCGCTCATCCACCGTTGGAACAAGCGCCGTTTTGACGCGGTTGAGGCGGTGCGCTGCGCGCTTGAAACCGGCGCTCTCGGCAATTGTGCCGCAGCGCCGGAATCGAGCGAGGCGCTGGCGCGGTTGGTGCACAAGTTGGCGGGGACCGCAGCGATCTTTGGCGAGCCGGAGTTGGGCGATCAGGCCGCCGCGCTCGAACGGGCGCTGCGCCGCAACCTGCCCGCCGATGTGCAGCTGAACCTGGCGATGCAATTGCTGAGTATGGCGGATGATCCGGTCGATAGCCTTGGCGCAGCCGCAGGTTAAGCGTCACGGCGGAGGTGACCCAACGCAAACGGCGGAACCCGAAGGCCCCGCCGCTGCTGTTTTCTATCTGTTAGGCGACGAATTAGAATTCGTAGCGCGCACCGATCTGAATCCGCCAGGCCGAACCGCCGGGCGAAATCTGATTCTGATCGTCCGGGTTGAAACCGGAGATGATGTAACGGCCCTGTGCATCCACACCGCCATCAACCACGTCCACGAATTCTGGACGGCGACGCAGCACGTTCCAGTCTTCGTCAATCAGGTTGAGAAAGTTGTTGAAGTCGGCAAACAGCTCGATCCGGTCTTCGACCAGCCCGGTCAGGCTGCCGAGGAACGGCAGTTCCTGGCTGAAACGCAGGTCGAGGTCATAATGCCAATCCTGGTTACAGCTGTTGCGTTCAATCGACGCACCCGGAGTGAAATCGCAACCGCTCGCAGCGACATAGTTGATCAGCGACTGAACCGCTGCCGCATCTGACGAAGGCGATACGTTAGGATCGCTCACCCCGCTCGGCACGTAAAGCAGCGCGTTGTCGCTTCCCGACGAGCTGTCATTGAACACTGCGCCACCGTCAAAGGTGAGGCTGTACGGCAGACCCGAACGCGCCCGGAAGAATATTCCGAGATTGGTGTCGAAGCCTTCGAAGAACTCCTCACGGAAGCTCATCGTGGCAGTGATGTTGTGACGCGTTTCATAGTTCGAGGTCGAAACCGCAGGGTTCTGACGGTCAAACGCAGCCGTAATATCGTAAGACGAGGTTGCGGTCGACGAGCCGTTGTTGCGGTTGTTCTGCGAATCGGTGAAAGCATAACCGAAGTTCAAGCGCACCGATCCCCCATCTGTGATCAGACCGCCGTCGAAAGTCTTCGACAGAATGATCGAGGCAACATGGCTTTCATAGCTCGGGCCATTGGTCAGCTGGATTTCGTCATCCCGCCCGATGCGGTTGAAACAGATAGCCGACACGTTTTCATAGACCGGCGGGGTGCCGCCAGTGCCGGTCAACGTAGCGTTACAACCAGCAGCATCAGGATCGTTCACGTCAATCGCCGCGTAAATCGGACGCCCGTCCACGGTGAAGCCATTGAGGCCGCGCGTGATGTTGGGTGTCTGCGCCAGATCAACGAAGTTGAGCGTGTCGTTGAATCGCGAGTAAATGTAGTCGAGGTTCAAGCGCCAATCCGAGAAGAACCCTGTTTCGGTGCCGAAATCGGTCGAGAAACCGATATTGGCGCGCACGACGCTCGGCAGATCGAATTCAGGATCGGTCGACTGTGTGTCGGCCAGACCAGCAGCAGCCTGAGCCGAACCGGCTGCGGTGATGCACCCTGGGAAGCCGGTGAACTGGCCATTGACCACCACATCGGGTTGCCCATTTGCATCGCGCGGCAATTCGGTTGCTGAACAATTGTTCGCAGTACCCAGACCCGTCGAGAAGCCATTGTTCGAAAACGCATTGGAGAAATACACCACCGGATCGCCGCCCGAGAAGATGCCGACGCCGCCGGTGATCCGGCTGTTCGAGAAGAACCCGTCGTTGTCGAGTTCGTAGGTTGCCGAGAAGCGCGGCAAGATCAACGGATCGAGCGCACCGAACGACACCGAGTTTGAGAAGCCATAGCGATCAAGGAACTGTTGGTTCGGGCGCGGAGCATCGCCATCATACAGCTGCACCCGGATACCAGCATTGATCGACAGCTGATCGGTTGCCTGCCATTCGTCCTGTGCATAGACCGAATAAATACGGCGGCTGAACAAGGCAGCGGCTTCGTTGATGTCTCCGCTTGGGGTAGCGTTGATGTCGCCCGCATAGGCGTCGCCCGCAACAATATCATCCGCATCCGGGAACGATGTCGTGCCGCCAGTCAGCAAACCTTGTTCAAAATCGGCAAGGTTGGCAAAATAGAGCGAGCCGGTTGCATTGACAGCAAACAGGTTGAACACTTCGAGATCGTTGATTTCAGCGCCAAACTTAAAGAAGTGGCCGCCGCCTGCATCCACGTTCATCTGGAAACGAGCCTGATCAATCTTTGTATCCAGCTGGTTTGCCGAGCGGAAAATGCCAGGGCCGGTGCTAAGCACGCCATTTTGTGTGGTGCCGCTGCCATCGGGCGACACACCAACATTGAGACGAACGGTCGGGTTATCCGACTGGGCTTCGCCAAAGCCGAACGGTCCCTGCACGTCGCCCACTTCGGCGCGGCTCAGACGCAATTCGGTCGAGATCGTGTCGCTCCAATCGGAATAGAGGCGGACCGAGTAGTAGTCGGAAATCGTGCCTTCATCTTCGAACGAATTGAGTCCGGTCAGGTTCTGCGCACCCGTATCGCTTTCGACATTGGTTTCCTCAAGCCGCTGATACGTGGCTTCAAGCCGCTGGCCTTCGGTGATGATCGCATCGAGACGACCGAAATAACGCACCGAAGATTCTGGCAGGGTTGTTGGGTATCCACCCACGTCCTGACCATAGACATCGCGCGCAATCCGGGCGAATTCATCAAACTGAGCCTGCGAAACGAAATTGGCTTCGTTCAGGAAGCCACCGCCGCGAGGGCCGAATTCGTTGCCATCGGCCAGATCTGTTTCTTCGTAACCGAGCGAAAAGAACAGACGATCTGGAATGATCGGGCCGGACAGCGTGGCGCCCCAGCGCTTTTCCTGGCTGCCGGTGTCAAGATCGCCGACCAGACCGTCGTCGAAATAGGTGATAAAGGCCGAGCCGTGAAACTCGTTGCCGCCCGCTTTGGTCACAACGTTGACGAGGCAGCCGGTGAATTCGGAATATTCCACGTCGAACGGTGCAAACTCAACCGAGACCTGATCGACCACATCGAACGGCAGCGGCAGCGCGTTGCGCGCGGCAAACGGCGTGCCGTTGAGGCCGAAAACGTCCGCCTGCACGGTGCCGTCAACGGTGAAAGTGTTCGAACGGTCGTTGCCGCCGAGGCAGGAAATGCGCTCAACGTCGTTCTGGTTGTCCAGAGCGACGCGCGGGTCGATGCGGATAATGTCGCGGATGTCGCGGGTGATCGACGGGAAGGCTTCGAGCGTTTCAGTGCCGAATGCGGTGCCGGGGCCGACTGCAACCTGCGTCACGCGGGCGCGGGCGCCGGTAACAACGATTGTGTTGCCAGCTGCGCTTTCGACCAGAGCAAAGGTAAAGCCGGTGTTGCCCGAAATATTGGTGAAGACGTTTTCAACCGTCTGGCCTTCGAACCCGTCAGCGGTGATCGTGACGGTGTAGGGGCCTCCCGGTTGCAGAGACTGAACGCGGAATTCGCCATTGCCGCCGGTCATGGTGGTGCGGGTCTGGTTGGTGCGTTCGTCGGTGACAGTAACCATGGCACCCGACAGGCTGTTGCCGCTTGAATCGGTCACCTGGCCTTCGACGCCCGAAGTAATCTGCTGCGCGGCAGCCGGAGTTGCGATTGTTGCCGCAGCGGAGAGACTGACGACGCTCGCTGCCAAAAGATATTTGAGTTTCATGAAAGAAGGCCCCTGATCACGTTAAAGGAGGAGTGATGCCCGCGTCCCTAAGCGCGTTGCACTGCACAAAAGCGACTGTTTTATGACAATTCGATGAAACGCAGCCTGAGGCGGTTCTGAAAGTTCATCGAGGGCGGGCAATGGCCGCTGCAAACCCGCAGAATTCCGCCATACCAGCGCGTAACTGTTGCACCAGCGCAACGAATCCGGCTTTTTTTCTCCGCAGCGATCGCGCCGCGGCAGAACGTTTTCAGCCGCCGCCAAAGCGAATCTGACTAAATTATGACAAGAGTCGCGGCCGCCGTCAGGCGAGGTTGATCTCGCGCAAGCGCTGCATCAGGAAATCATGCGCGGTGATCGGTGCGGGTCTGCCTTGGGCGTCCTGTGCGGCGCAACATTCGAGCGACTCAATCAGGTAATCAGGCCGGAAATGCAGGAAAAACGGCATGGAGTAACGCGACCTTTTGGCCCTCGCTCCGCGCGGGTTCACCACCCGGTGCGTGGTCGAACGCAGGACGCCATTGGTCAGCCGTTCCAGCATATCGCCAACATTGATGACCAGTGCGCCTTCGGGCACGTCGACCGCATGCCACTCGCCCGCCTTGGTCAGCAGCTCGAGCCCGGCCTCTTCCGCACCGAGCAGCAACGTAATGGTGTTGATATCGCCATGCGCAGCGGCACGAATTGCGCCTTCGGGTGCATCGGGGCCAAGCGGCGGGTAATGCAGCAGCCGCATGACCGAATTGCCATGCTCGACAGTGTCGGCGAAGAAAGTGCGCGCCAGCCCCAGGTGCAGTGCGATCGCTTCGAGCACCCGCAGCCCGGCAGTGTCAAAGGCGGCAAACAATTCGGTGAATGTCGGCTTGAACCCCTCAACCTCTTGGGGCCAGATATTGGGAGCCATATACTCGGCCAGCGCGTGCCCCGGCGGCAAGTCGCGCCCAACGTGCCAGAATTCCTTGAGGTCAAAGATTTCTGCATCCTTGGCCTTTTCCGTGCCGAACGGCGTGTAACCGCGCGCGCCGCCGCCGCCCTCGATCTTGTAGCCGCGCTTGACGCTGTCCGGCAACGCGAAGAACGCTTTTGACGCCGCCTCGGCGCGGGCGATCAGATCTTGCGGGATGCCGTGGTCGCGCACCACGGCAAAGCCATATTCGCCGAAACTGCGGCCCAGTTCATCGGCGATCTCTTCAAGCGGCTGAGCAAGCGAAACGGAAGCAATATTGATTGTGGTCATAACCCGTCACTTAATACGCGGTGTGCGCCTGTGCCAGTGCAATCACAGCGGCAGAAATATGCTTGCCAGTGCCGCGCTCATCAAATTGGCAAGGCTGCCTGCGGCGAGCGCCTTTAGCCCCAGCCGCGCGATCACCGGACGTTGATTCGGAGCCAGCCCGCCGGTCACCGCCATCTGAATCGCGATCGATGAAAAATTGGCGAAGCCGCACAGCGCAAAGGTGACGATCGCCCGGCTGCGTTCGGTCAATTCACCCGCCGCGCTCCCCGCTCCCAGCGCGCCCAATTCGATAAAGGCGACAAATTCATTGAGCACGATCTTGGTCCCGAACAACCCGCCGGCGATCTGCGCCTGCTGCCAGTCGGAAATGCCGATTAGAAACATCACCGGCGCAAACAGATAACCGAGCAATTGCTGAAAGCTGACCGCGCTCAGCCATGCGGCGGTTTCCGCGCCAAACGGCTGGCCGATTCCCGCCGCCAGCGCAACCGCGCCCGATCCCAACGCGGCGAGCAGGCCATTGGCCAGCGCGACCAGCGCCACGAAAACCATCACCATCGCGCCCACCGCAACCGCCAGTTTGACGCCGGTCTGCGTGCCTTGCGCAGCGGCCTCGATCACATTGGCGGGACGCTGACCTTCTTCGAAAGTTTCGGCCATGCGCACTTCCTCGGGTTTGCCGCTTTCAACCATAGCCGCTGGCCCGCCCGCGCTGATCCGTGAATATGGCAATTCGAATTTCTCGCCGCTTCTGTCAGCCACGGAGACGCGCGACTGTTGATCGGTGGGCTGGCCGGATTTCTGGATGATCCCTGCCCCTGCCGCCACAGCCGCAAGGTCATCCCCCGAAAGGACCGGCTCTGGCGGGTCGGGCATGATGATCTTGGCCATCAGGATACCGCCCGGTGCCGACATGAACGCCGCCGCCAGCAAATAGGGCACGGCATCGTTGCCAATAAAGCTGGCATAAGCGGCGAGAATAGTGCCCGCAACACCCGCCATGCCGACGGTCATCAAGGTGAACAATTGCGCCGGGGGCAGCGCGGCGAGATAGGGCCTAACGACCAGTGGGCTTTCGGACTGACCGACAAAGATGTTCGCCGCACTGCCCAGCGCTTCTACCCGGCTGATGCCGGTAATCCAGCCAATCGCTCCGCCAACCCAGCGCACCAACCGCTGCATGATGCCAAGGTGATAGAAAATCGAGACAATCGCGGCAAAGAACACAATCACCGGCAGCGCCGCGATCACGAAGGTGTTGGCAAACGGATTGCTTTCCATTGGGCCAAACACCGATGTGATCCCGACCTTGGAATAGTCGAGCAGCGCGATCACCCCGTTCGACAGGAACTGGATCGCAGCAACGCCAAAATCAGTGCGCAAGACGAGCAGTGCCATGAACGCCTGCAAGGCAAACGCCGCGCCGACCACACGCAGATTGATATGCGATTTGCCAGAGGAAAGAACAAAGGCGATGCCAAGGATCGCTGCGATCCCGATCAGGCTGAATAGGATGGAAGTTATGATCTAACTCACCGACGCGCGGTGCCCCTGATTATGGTTTGCCCGTTTGGCCCCGAAGGTGGACCTGCGCGCAGACCAGAACAAATCGGCGCTGAAGAGGGTTGGCATTTTGCTCTCGGCAAAGCAACCGCCAAAGCAGGTGGGTGAAAGCGAGCGCAGCGCGGCTTTTCTTTTGTCCAGCCCTCGCCTAACCCTCAGGCGATGAGCGATACCGAAATGGCGCCAGCGCCGCCGACCGAAACAGCCGAGCGCGCACTGGCCGCGCCGATGGGCCTGTTCGTATACATCATCCTTTATGGCGGGATGACGGTTCTGGCCGGGGTGGTTGCTTTCAAACAGGTTCAGCTATGGCCCAGCCAGCTTGCAGTCGAAGCGGGGATTTTCCCGTTTCTGCTCTTGGTGGTGATTACCAGCACCATTGCTCAACTGTACGGGCAAAGGCTCGCCAACCGGTTGATCTGGGTTGGATTTCTCCCACTGGCTCTGTCGGCAGCGCTGATCTATCTGGTCCTGTCGCTGCCGGCCTCATCCGAAATGCTCGAATTCCGCAGCGCCGATCTTTCCGCTTTTGAAACCGTCATGGGACAGACCCCGCGCATCCTGATGGCGGGACCTGCGGCCTATATCACCTCACTGCTGCTCAATGTATGGATTTTCTCGCGCCTGCGCGGGTCGGGTGATGCAAGCACGATCGGCTTGATGATCCGCGGAGCGATTGCCTCAGCGTCGAGCCAAGCTCTCGATTCGATCATCTTCGTCACCCTGGCATTTTACGGGGAGTTCGACATCACCAACCTACTCATCGGACAGGTGCTGGCGAAAGTCACGCTGAGCATCGTGTTGGTACCGTTCCTCATCACATTCGGGGTGCGGGCAGCGCAATGGCTGGACATGCGCGAAACCCGATAAAACGTTAGAGCTGCGGCTTCAACGGCGGATCAATCCTATTGCCCCCACACTTGGCCTGTTAATCTGCCACGGTTCTTTCGGGGGAGGTCTGCGATGCCGTTCTACCATGGGCTCAAATCCTACATTCACGATCCGGCGCGGGGCGATTTTCCGCACTATCCGGGAAAGCAGGCTTGGATCGCGGGCCGCCTGCTGGCGCTGCGCCGCGACCTGCATGACGCAATCGGCCGCGACCGCAGGCCGCGATCGCTGATCGTGGGCAGCTGGAACATTCGCGCCTTCGACGATGGCACGCCGCGGCTGGATGAGAGCTATCATTACATCGCGGAAATTATCGGCAATTTCGACATTTGCGCGGTGCAGGAAATCAAGGGCGATCTTGAACCGCTGGATCGGCTGCGAAAATTGCTGGGCCCCGGCTGGGAGTATTTCGTATCCGATGTATCGACCCATAAGGGTGGCAACAACGAACGCATGGCGTTTCTCTATAACACCAACCGTGTGTTCTTCCGTAGACTGGTGGGGGAACTGGTGCTGGACCCCGATGACCTTGCCGGATCGGACCAATTCGCCCGCTCGCCCTTCTTCGCCGCGTTTCAGGCCGACTGGTTCCGGTTCTGCCTGTGCTCGACCCATGTCATCTATGGCGGCACCTCGGCGGACGACAAGGTGCTGCGCGCCGAAGAAATCACGCAAATGACCCGGATGCTGGTCAACCGGGCAAAGAGCGAGGATCAGGTCTATATCCTGCTGGGCGACATGAATATCGAAAAGCGCGACGGCCCAATTATGCAGGCACTGCGCGATAGCCAGATGGAAGTACCTGTGTTTCCTGCAACCAACCTGCTGGGCGACAAACATTACGACCAGATGGCATACACGGTGCAGGGTGCCGCGACGCGCAAGACCAGACTGATCCGCAGCGGGTTGTTCGATTGGCGGCGGTCGGTGTTCGGCCCGTTCCCGCAGACCGAGTTTGACATGCTGCCCGCTGGCGAAAAAGCCGGCCCGTCCCGCCGCCTCGCCCATGCCGACATGATCGCGCATTACAAACCGGTCTGCGACGCGCAGCGGGCCGCGGCGGGCAAAGCTCCGTATAGCGATTTCGAGCGCAGCTATGGCCTGTGGACGACGTTTGAAATGTCCGACCATCTACCGATCTGGATCGAGCTCGAAGTGGATTATTCGGACGAATATCTGGAACGCTACGTTTAACGGCCCGCAGACCTGTTCAAGCGCAATATGGTGAGCCCTGCTGGGTTCGAACCAGCGACCTACTGATTAAAAGTCAGTTGCTCTACCGACTGAGCTAAGGGCCCCCATGGGGTCTTCCGCGCGCCAGATGGCGCGGGTCGGAGCGCTCACCTAGTCAGAGGGCGGGGGTGGGTCAAGCGTGCATTGATCTGCGCGATGCTCCGCCCGGATGAAGGGTCGCGCCAATCGGCGGCGATGGACGCCGCTGGGTCAAGCACGAAGCGGCGCTTGCCAAATTCCCGGTGCGGGATGGTGAGAGAGCTGCCGCGCTGGCTGGCACGCGGCGCGCGCGCGGAATATTGCCCCCCGCTCCAAAGAATGATGTCGAGGTCGAGCACCCGGTCTCCCCAGCGGCGGCCCCGGCGGCGGCCAAATTCGCGCTCCAGCCGTTGCAATCCGGCAAGCAAGGCTGGCGGGTCATATTCGCTATCAATCACGCAGGCAGCATTGGCAAAGTGCCGCTGCGCCGCGCCCATCGGGATCGAAGAGATAATCGCCGAACGCGCGGTAACGGTGCCAAGCACCGCGCATTCCTCCATTGCCGCGCGAAGGACGCTGGGCGGTGGGCCAAACTGGTGGTGCGGACGGTTTGATCCGAGCGCGATCAGGTAGATGCTGCTCAAGGCGGTCAGATATCCTCGGCAATCCGCCCGTAAAGCTGCGGGCGGCGGTCGCGGAAAAAGCCCATGCCCGCGCGATGCGTGGCTGCCTGCGCAAGATCAAGCGCTGCCACCAGCGCGCCTTCCGCGGCATCGTCAAAGCTTTCGATAAGATCGCCCCATTCATCAGTGATGAAGGAATGGCCGTAGAAACTCTGCTCGCCTTCCGCTCCCTCTGCGCCGATGCGATTGGCGGCGACCACCGGCATGCAATTTGACACTGCATGGCCCACCATCGCGCGGCGCCACATGCGGCTGGTGTCGAGGTCGGCGTCATAGGGCTCGGACCCGATGGCGGTGGGGTAAAGCAGCACCTCGGCCCCCAACAGCGCCATCACCCGCGCGCATTCGGGATACCATTGATCCCAGCAGATCCCGACGCCTACGCGCACCAGCGCGCCGTCATCACCGGGAATATCCCACACCTTGAAGCCGTCATTGCCGGGGCGGAAATAGTATTTTTCCTCATAGCCGGGCCCATCGGGAATGTGGCTCTTGCGATATGTGCCCATGATTTCCCCATCGGGGCCGATCATCGCCAGCGTGTTGTAATAATGATGGCCGTCGCGTTCGAAGAAGCTGGTGGGGATCGTCACCTTCAGCCGCGCCGCCAGCGCCTGCATTGCGATCACGCTGGCATGTTCGGCAGTCGGGCGGGCGAGCGCAAACAGCGCCTCTTCCTCGGCGCGGCAGAAATAGGGGCCGGAAAACAATTCCGGCGGCAGGATCAGCTTCGCCCCGCGCGCGGCTGCCTGCTCGACCAGCGCGGCAACGGCGGCGATGTTTTCGGCTTCGTCCTCGCGGCCAAGCGCGAGCTGGAGGGCGGCGACAGTGAGTTGGCTCATGACGCCGCCCTTTAGTCTCAGTCGGCTTTCTTGAAAAGCAGCGTCATGCGGTCGCTTTCACCGATGGCGAGATATTCGCTGCGGCGCGCATCATCCTCGCCTGTGGCCAGCACTGGAGGCAGCGTCCAGACACCGTTCTCCCAATTGGCGGGATCAGCAGGATTGGCGTTCACCTCACTTTCCCCGGCAAGTTCAAAGCCGTTTGCCTCAAAGATAGCAATCACGTCAGCTTTCCGCATATATCCGCGTTGGCGCGCGCCGTAATCGTCATAGCTGGCGCCATCAGGGGCACGGTGCTGGACCACGCCGACCATGCCATCATCTTTCAGCATGGTGCGCGCGGCTTTCAACACGTCGTCGGCATTGTTGCCAATATTGAGCCCGTGCATCGAACGGAAGATCAACACCCGGTCAACCGTGCCCGCAGCAGTTTCGGGCATTTCGTCTATCTCGAACGCCATCACCTTGTCCGCTTCGACTTCCATCGCGGTGGCAACGCTGGATTTGAAGCTTTCGGTCCAGCCCTTGGCTCGCGCCTCTGCGGCGCGGCTGCGATAGGTTCCGCGGTCGCTATCGGTGTTAAAGGCGATGTATTGGCCCGCGGGCATCAGATACGGTGCCAGCACACGGGTGTACCAACCGCCGCCGGGGCTGAACTCGGCCACGGTCATGGTCGGCTCGACCCCAAAGAACGCCAGCGTTTCGGCGGGATTGCGATATTCATCGCGTGCGCGGTCACCGTCGCGGCGTTCATGGGCGAGCACTTCGGCAAGCGCGGGCGCAGCGGCTTCCATATGGCCATCGGCAGCAGCGGGGCTGGCTACGGCGAACAGAGCACTTCCGGCGGCAAGCGCAGCAAGTGGGGCAAGCAGGGTGAGTTTCATTAGGGCGGTCCTCTCTGATTGAATTCACTGGTCATCTCCCTACGCTGTGACGCAGGCATGACAAGCCATGCAATCAGGACTCGCGAAAGGGGCAAGCGGTTCCTATGTCCCGCGCCGACCAAGGAGATAGACGGCATATGGAACAGGCAATCATCGCAGGCGGATGTTTCTGGTGCACCGAGGCGGTGTTCCGCGATGTGATCGGCGTGAGCGCGGTCGAAAGCGGCTATATCGGCGGGACCAAGGCGAACCCGACCTACAAGGAGGTCTGCACCGGCTCCACCGGTCATGCGGAGGGCATCCGCGTGACCTTCGATCCCGCCGTAATCACCCTGCCCGAAATATACGACGTGTTCCTTGGCACGCATGATCCGACCCAATTGAACCGGCAGGGGGGTGATGTCGGCACGCAATATCGCAGCGCGATCTTCCCGCTCAACGCTGCGCAAGGCGAGGAAGCCAAGGCCGCAATCGGCCGCTGGAATGCCGAGAACGGCAACATGGCGGTGACAACGATAGAGGGGCTCGATGGCGATACGCTGACCATGGAATGGTATCCGGCGGAGGATTACCATCAAGAATATTGGGAAGGCGAAGGCCAGCGCAATCCCTATTGCCTCGCAGTGATCCCGCCCAAGATCATGAAGCTGCGCAAGAGCTTCCAGAAATATGTGAAAGGGTGAGGGCTGCTCACCCCTTCTCCCTCTGACCCGCCCCGAGCGTTACCCGGTTTACATCCAGACTTTAAACAAAACCCAGGGTGCCTCTACGTTCAGCATTCTAGGGCTGTCTAGCCTTTGAATCCTTAGCTGTGCATTGCGCTCATCAAAGGCGAGGAGTTGAAAGTCGGCGCCCAGCCATTGAAGACCATGACCCGAGTCAGTGATTGTTCCTGCTAGGCTCTGACAATTCGATCTCGTGCCAACACATTGCCGAAAAACCCCGTCGCCTGCATGGCCGAGGTATAACGACATGTCTGTCTTGAATTCTTCTCTGGGCAAAAGCGTAAACCCGGCAGACGGGATGGCATTTTCGTCATCATGGCATTTCCCGTCGATCAAAAGGCTGGGATACATGGAATAGCAGCTAATGTAGCTCTCGAATGCCTGATCCCCGTCGCGGTCATAAAAACAAATCAGTTTGTTGCTCACGATGCCGGACCGCCAAAGCTCCTGCGATGAATTGCGAATGTTCCGGGCGGCACAATAGACTGCTTCGGGATTCTTGAGGCCACTGAAGGGCGGCACGAATACAATCTAGGTTTGAGCGAGCGCCAGCACCTTCCCGTCATTGTCTACGATGTCTTCGACATTTTTTGCCAGTCTTAACGGCAACACTCTGGTACTAATCTGAAGATCGTGGTCCCTGCCAACTTCAATGGTGTCTTGCTCAGGATCATATGGTTCGATCACCCATGTGCCAGTGCGGCCATTGTCTTGCTGCGCTGACAGCACGCCAGGGAGCATAAGGCAAAATACGTAAGTCAGCAGCCCGATAAACCGCATCACGTTTTCCTTTCACATAACCGTGCCGTGTATACCCAAAAGGTTGGTTCAAACACAATCGGTCGCTCTCCACCGCCCAACAAAAAACCCGTCCAGCCCACCTTCCGCGCCAAGCATCCCCGGATAGGTTCGCACCCAACCTTCGGGCGTCGGTGTGAGGCCGGCAGGGAGCTCCTCTGGCGTAATTGGATCGGGGGTAAGGCCAAGTTCGGCATCAATCCACGCGGCCTGTGCCTCGCCCTCTTCGCGCTCCAGCGAGCACACGGCGTAGACCAGCGCTCCGCCCGGTTTTAGCCAGCCCGCCGCCTTGACCATCAACGCGCGTTGCAATTCGATCATCTCGGTAATCTGGCGCGCGCCGATGCGGTGGAGCACATCGGGGTGGCGGCGGCAGGTGCCGGTTGCGGTGCAGGGCGCGTCGATCAGGATCGCGTCGAACTGGTGCTTGGGCTCCCACGTCAACGCATCGGCGCGCACAGACGACGCTTTCAGCCCGGTGCGGCCCAGATTGTCCTTCAGCACGTCCAGCCGCCGCTTAGACAGGTCGAGCGCAGTCACTTTCCACCCCGCCGCAGCCAGCGCCATGGTCTTTCCTCCCGGCGCAGCGCACAGATCGAGCGCGCTTCGCCCATTGCCCGCGCCCAGCACCATCGCGGGTATCATCGCGGCAAGGTCCTGCACCCACCACGCGCCCTCGGTGTAGCCTTCCAGCTTCTCAATCGCCGTGCCGCGCGGCACCCGCACATGGCCGGGGGCAAGGCTTACCCCGCCCAGCTTTGCCTGCCATTGCGCAGTCTCTTCGGCGGTCTTGATGTGCAGATCAACCTCGGGCGGGTTGACGAGACCCGGCGCAATCGCTGCCGCCCGCGCGCCCCAACGCTCCACCACCGCATCGGGCAGGGTCGGCACCTCAGGCAGGATCACATCGCGCTTTACGAGGGTCGAGAATACGCCATGCGCCAATCGCCTCGGTCCACCAGCCAGCAGCGGAAGCCCGGTCCCGATCACCGCATGCGGCGGCGTGCCCAGCCTCAGCGACTGCGCCAGCATCGTCCGCAGCACCATACGCGGCTTGGCATCGTCGGGCAGGCGCTGCTTGGTCGCGCTGTCGATCAGCGTATCGAGATCGGTCAGCCAGCGCAGAGTCTCGCCCGCGATCGCGCGTGCCAGCGCCTTGTCATTGGCGTCGCGCACGTCGCGCAGGGCAGCAGGCGAGGCCTGCTCCAGCGTCTCCCCCCGGCGCAGCACCGCATCGAGCATCTTTAGCGCAGCGCGGCGCGCGTGAATTCCTGTTGGATCAGCCATATATGGCCTCGGCCCTACCCGCGCTTGAAACCAAGCGCCAGCGCGCGCATTGATAGGGTCTATGACAAAAGAAAAACCCGAAGCGGCAAAGGCTTTCAAAAAGCCCGCTCACTGGACCAATGATCCCCCGCCCGCGCCAAAGCGGGTTGACCCCCTGAAAGATGAACCGCGCGAACTTTCCCCCACCCGCTATGGTGATTGGGAGAAAAACGGGATCGCCTGGGATTTTTAGAGCGGCCCGAGCCCCCGCGCAGGTGGGAACTCGCAACAAGTCACACCTTCACAAACGCCACCTTCAAGCCGTCTTTGGGTTGAGGAATGGGCCACGCCTGCCAATCGGGCGCGTATCCCTGAGCAACCTCGATCCGGTAACGCTGCAACACCTGCGCCAGCAGCACCTTCACCTGCATGTATGCAAAATGCAGCCCCAGGCACATATGTGCCCCGCCGCCAAACGGAACCCAAGCATATTTGTGCCGCGCCTTTACCTTGTCTGGCGTGAAACGCATTGGGTCAAACGTATACGGATTATCCCAATATTCCTCTGAATGGTGGGTCCAATAGATATTGATCCCGACCAATTGGCCAGCCGGGATGCGATAGCCGCCATATTCGAATTCCTTAAGTGCCCGGCGCGGCATGGAAGGCACCGGCGGCATCATCCGCAGCGCTTCCTTGAAAGCCATTTCGGTCAACTCCAGCTTCGCCAGATCGTCGTAATCAAGCGCGCGCGGATTGCCATTTGCGTCGGGGCCGCCGGTGACCGCGGTGATTTCTGCGCGGACTTTTTCCTGCCATTCGGGATTGGCGGCGAGATAATAGATCAGCGAGGTTGCCGAAGAAGTGATCGTGTCATGCGCCGCCATCATCAGAAAGCTCATGTGATCGACCACCTGATCCACCGGCAGTAATGATCCGTCTTCGCGGGTGGCGGTGGCGAACTGGCTGAACATGTCCTGCCCGCCCCCCTCTGCACGCCTGCGCTCGGTCTCACGGGTGAGATATTCGACCATATAGGCGCGGCCATCGACACCCTTTTTCATTTTGGTAAAGGGCAGCGGCTTGCGGATCGGGGCGACCGATGCTTGCACCATATCGACAAAGGCGGTGTTGATCCGGTCTGCCTCTGGCCCCCATGGAATACCCAGAAAACTATCCGCAGCCAGATCCAACGTCAGTTTCTTGATCGCCGGATAAAACTGCATCGGCCCTTCCCACTCGGCAACTTCGCGGGCGATGCCGGAATTGAGCGCGCCCGAATAATGCCGCATCGGCCCCGGCTTGAAGGCGATGGAAAGCGCGCGGCGGTCGATCCGGTGGTGATCGAAATCCATCAGCATCAATCCGCGCGGAAACAATTGGTCGAGCACCGGGCCCCAGCCCTGTTCCGAAGAAAAAATCTTGTCCTTGTTGAACAACACCAGCTCGTTCGCATCCGCCCCAATCAGCGCGACGTTCCAGCCGCCAAAGGCATGAGTCTTGTAAACCTTGCCATATTTCTCGATCCGCGCCCGCGTAAAGCCGTGCGGATCGGCCAATTGGTTGAAAGTGTCGCCGATGATCGGCCAGCTACCGTCGCCGGGAATATGAGCAATTTCCGCCAGTGTGGGCACGCCTTGGCTCCAATGGTCAAAGGCCGCTTCAGAATTTTCGGGGAATTGCGGCTTGGCGAGTGTGGCCATGGTTGGGCGGCTCCGGTCGACTTGCAGGTTGAAAAAATCGGTATGCATTATGCTACTTACCACAGTGTAAATAGCGAGCCAACAGCGATGCGATAGGATTGAACCGTCGTTCTGAACGCGCGCCGCTTTCGAACCGTTATGCCAGCGCGGTCAGATCCAGCCGGACAACTCGCGCCGAATCATTGCATCCAGCATGGTCACACCGCTGTCTGAAACATTGAGGCAATCGAGCACGGCGTATTCCTCCCCGCCTGCCTCCAGGAATTCGTCGCGCCCTTCGAGCGCCAGCTCTTCCAGCGTTTCTACGCAATCGGCGGCAAAGCCAGGCGCTGCAACCACCAGCCGCTTGGTCCCCTTCTGGCCCTCAGCAATCAGCGTGTCGTCGGTCGCAGGTTCCAACCATTGAGCAGGGCCAAAACGCGATTGAAAGGTCGTTTCAAACCGCACTCCGTCAAATTCGCTCCGCCCGATCAACCGTTCGCGCAGCAAGCGAGCGCTCTTGTGGCAATGGCAATGGTATGGATCGCCCTTTTCCAGCGTGCGCTGCGGCATGCCATGAAAGCTGAGCAGCAGGACCTCAGGCCGGAATGACAGCGCGCGCACTTGCCGGGTCAAATCATCGGCAAGCGCGGTGAGATACAGATCGTCGTCGTGATAGGGCGGCAAGAATCGCAGAGCCGGCTGCCAACGCATTTCGCCCATCACCCGCGCGACCTCGTCAAACACGGTGGCTGTGGTGGCGGCGCAATATTGCGGATACATCGGCGCAATCAGGATGCGGTCGCAGCCTTTCTGCGTCAATTCGCCCAATCGCTGCTCAATCGACGGAGAGCCATAGCGCATGGCGTAATCGACGATCACATTGGCTCCCGCCGCGCCGCCGCCGATTTGCGCTGCCACCGCTTCGGCCTGACTGGCCGTGATATCCGCCAGCGGCGATCCGCGTTTGGTCCAGATCTTGGTATACGCGACCGAACTTTTCTGCGGGCGGGTGTTCAGGATGATCCCGCGCAGGATCGGTTGCCACGCAATCGCGGGAATCTCGATCACCCGGCGATCGGAGAGAAATTGTTTGAGGTAACGCTTCACCGACGCTGGGTCGGGCGCATCGGGAGTTCCCAGATTGATGATGAGCACCCCAATCAATCCGCTGTTTACCGGCGGGTGATCGCTTGGAAGGCTTTGTGATTGCCAGGTCATTGCGCGCTCAACGCGCGAAATCCACGGAAGCTCCCCCGGGCGCGCAGGACATTGGCCGTCCGAGAGGTGGAGATCCGGGTCATAGACCGCCTGAAAGTAGGGGCAGACGCCGCAGCCGCAAGCCTGTCGCGGAAAATAGCGCGTTGGCAATCGCGGGCGGTGCGATCACTGCGCCGATCTCGCCGGGATCAGCGGGGGCGGCGGTGCTTGGAATAAAGTCGACCTCAATTTCCGGGCAATCTGCCAGCGTGGGCAAACCCATGTCGCCATATTCGAAACTGGTCGGCAGCCCGCCGCGCATCCGCACCGCATTGCCAAGCGCGATGCCCAGCCCGAACAGCAAGCCGCCCTCAACCTGCTGGCGGGCAATATCGAGATTGATGATCCGCCCGATATCGACCGCCGCCGACAGCCGGGTGACCCGCACACCCCCTTCACCCTGACGCGCGGTGGCGACGCAAGCGATGCGCGCTCCGGATTCGGCATCGCCAATCCGGTGGCAAGCGATCCCCTGTCCGCTCTGATCGGCCCCGCCGTCCCACTGCGCCATCGACGCGGCGCGTTGCAGGCAGGCAGCCAGCCGAATATCGCTGCCCAGCATCGACATCCGGAACGACAAGGGTTCGCGGTTCGCCAGCGCGGCGATCTCGTCAATAAAGCTTTCGATCGCAAAGGCCGCCGGACTATGCCCATTGCCGCGTACCCGGCCGCTGGGCTGCCCGGTCTCGACCGGTATGTGGCGAACCGTCACGCTGGGAAGTTCATAGGGCGGCACCGCGCCTTCGCAGGCAAGCGCATCGCTTCGGCCTGAGGCTTCACGGATCGCCGCCCATGGGGTAAGATTGCCGAACAGGCGGCGACCAAACTCATGCGTCGCTGGCGGAGTGGCGATACGCAGTTTGAGCGCGTCGATCGCGCCATTGCCGCCTTGGGACAGCTGCGCGCCGAGCAGCATATAGGCTGGCGGGCGCGGGCGTGACCCGATCATTTCTTCGCGCCGACGCCACGTCAGCTGCACCGGCTTGCCGAGAGATTTGGCGATATGCGCGATTTCGATCGCGTGTTCGTGTTCCAGCCGCGCGTCAAAGCTGCCGCCTGCGGGCATGGGGTAAAGCGCGACGTCCTCGGTGCTCAGCCCCACCGCCTTTGCCGCCGCGGCGCGAGCTTGTTCGGGGGCCTGCGAGGCTATCCACAATTCCAGCCGCCCGTCCGAATACCGCGCCGCCGCGCTGGCGGTTTCCAGAGGCGCGGCATGGGCCGGTTCAATCTCGTATCGCCGGGCAATGTCGACGCGGGTCATCGCCGCTTCGCCAAAGCCGGTTTCGGCGATCTTGAAGCTATCCCCGGCGGTCAGCAACGTATCCATCCGCGCGTCGATATCGTCGCTGTTAACTGGAAAGCTGGCGGTGAATTGCGGGGCCATGGCATCCAATGCCCGCTCCGCGCTCCACCATGTCGTGGCCGCCACCGCTAGCCAGCGGCGGGTTTTTACCGCGCCAACGATACCGCGAATATTGGCTGCACCCGCTTCGTTGAAACCGGTCAGTTCGCTACCGGTGCTTGGCCCGTGGCGGATCGCGGCATAGACCATCCCGGGCAGGCGTACGTCGCTGGCGAAGGTGAAGCTGCCATCGACCTTTGACGGAAGGTCGATGCGCGGAAAATCGGGTGGCGGATCGCTGGCACCAACCGCTGGAGAAGCACTGGGATCAGCGCCGGGCGTTTCGGTGCGCAGCGGCGGCGGGTCGGGCGGATCACGCTCCGCAGCCCCGGCGGCCAGTTCGCCAAAGGTTGCCGACTGATCGCCCCAGCTCACGATGCCGCCTGCGACCTCGCATTCCTCCCATGATGTGTTCCAGCGCGATGCCGCCTCCGCCGCCAACATGGCGCGCGCGGCGGCGGCGGCTTCGCGGCAAGGCGCTTCATAGGCGGCCAGCGAGGTTCCATCGGCGGTCGCGGTGAACCGCCCGGCGGTGGCAAACCGCTGCGCCAGCAACTCATCGGTGGTTTGTGACAGCCCACTGCCCAGCGGCTCCCACAGTTCAGACCAGCGCCGGGCCAGCGGCACATTGGGATAGGCCGCCGCGATCGGCGCGGGCTCGACTGCGATCTGCCGCCAGTCTGCCCCCAGTTCCTGCGCGATGATCTGCGGCAACAGTGTTGTGATCCCTTGCCCCATTTCAAGCTGCGGCACCGCCACTGTGATCACCGAATCTTCGGCAATCTTGATCCATGCATCAAACGCATATTCACCGCTGGCCGGTTCCAGCGGATTGGGATAATTGCGCGGCAGAAACCACCAGGCGACAAACAACCCGCCGCCCAGCGCCGCTCCGGTGACCAGACCCCTGCGCGTGACCTGCATCGCTTCAGAGCTTTCCGGTCTTGATCCACCGATCAAGCTTTTCGGCAATCGCATGGAAGGGCGCGGCTGCCTCCCCATCACCCGCAGCAGGCGGCTGTCCGGCATCGCCCGCAATGCGGGTTTCCATCGTCAGCGGGACGCGGCCAAGAAACGGGATCTCAAGCGCTTCGGCGAATTTTTCCACCCCGCCCTGTCCGAAGGGATCGCTGATCTCGCCGCAGTGCGGACAGGCGTACCCGGCCATGTTTTCGACAAGCCCGATAATCGGCACATCGCCGTCTTCGAACAATTGCCCGGCGCGCGCCGCATCAAGCAAGGCGAGATCCTGCGGCGTGGAAACCAGCACCGCGCCATCGGGCTTGCTATCGGCCATCATGGAAATCTGCACATCGCCTGTGCCCGGCGGCAGGTCGATCAGCAGCAATTCGGTGTCGTCCCAATGCGCATCGACCAACTGACCCAGCGCCTTGCCCGCCATTGGTCCGCGCCACGCCAGCGCTTTGCCGGGAGCGACGACATTGCCCATCGACAGCAGCTTGACCCCATGCGGGCTGTCAACCGGCACCAGCTTGCCATCCTCGCTCATCGGCTTCATGCGTTCGGTCGCCAGCAGGCGCGGCTGTGACGGGCCATAGATATCGCCGTCGATCACTCCCACCTTGCGTCCCAACCGCGCCAAAGCGACGGCGAGATTGGTGGTGAGTGTCGATTTGCCCACCCCGCCCTTGCCCGAACCCACCGCAATAATCATCCGCCGCCTGCGATCCGCGATCAACGCGACGCGCACCTCATCGACCTCCGTAAGGTCGATCAGCGCGGTTTCGATCAAACCTTCGAGTTCCTGACGCGCCTTGGCCCCCAGATCACCCGCTTCGGCCACCACCACCGCGCGCCGTTCAGTAATACGTGCGGAGCGCAGCCGGCCATGGATTTCGACCGGAAGCCGGGACCGGATCAGCGCCTCAGCGGCGGCGGGATCGGGATTGGAATTGTCGCTGTTGTTCATGCCGCGCAGCCTCTAGCATCAATTTCCCCGCGCCAACCCCTGTTTTTCCGCAAATTGCATTCCTATAAGGATGACATGCGAATGTTGGACGGTTTTAGACACAATCTCGGGCTGGCGATGGCTGGCAAGAAAAATCCCTGGGGCAAACCTGCAAGCGGAGGCGGCGGCTCGGACGGCTCTGACGGCGGCGATGCCGATGACAGCGGGGGGAGCGGCTCTGACGGACCGCGCAATCCGTGGCTGCCGGGCGGCGGTTCATCAGGCAGCAGCAAAAAGCCCGGCGGGCGGCGCTCGGCCAGCATCGAAGACATTTTCAAGAATCGCGGCCCCGAAGGCCCGCGCCGCGCGGGCGGCGGCGGTGGCGGTCCAACATTCCGCCTGCCCGAACGGCCCGGCGGCGGCAGCTGGATGCCTGTGTTTTTCGCCGGATTGGCCGCGGTCTGGGTTTTGATCAGCAGCGTCCATTTCGTTCAACCGGGCGAAGAAGCGGTCGTGACCCGGTTTGGCGGAAAATATGTCGGCACCTTTGGTCCGGGCACCAATTGGTCCTATCCCTATCCAATCAGCATCGTCGAAAAAGAAAATGTGATCGAGGTTCGCACCGAAGAAGTGCCGACCAAACTCATCCTGACCGGCGATCAGAACCTTGTCGATCTCAGCTATTCGATCCGCTGGAACATCAAGGATCTGACTCAGTTTCAGTTTCAGCTTGCTGATCCGATCGAGACGGTGCGCGAATCGGCTGAAACCGCGATGCGCAGTTCGGTTGCGGAAAAGACGCTCGATACGGTTATCGGCGGTGAAGGCCGAGGCGACATCGAACAAAATGTCCGCTCGCGAATGCAAAGTATTCTTGATGGTTACGGAGCGGGAATCAACGTCGAGGGCGTTGAAATCGACAAGACCGACCCACCCGAAAGCGTGATCGATGCGTTTAATGACGTGCTTGCCGCGCAGCAGGATGCAGAGCGTGAGCTTAACCGCGCCCGCCGCTATGCGCAGCAGAAACTGGCTCTGGCAGAAGGGGACGCAGCCGCGTTTAACCAGATATACGTGGAATATCGCCTTGCGCCCGAGGTCACCCGCCGACGGCTTTATTACGAAACCATGGAAGCGGTGCTATCCAACACCGACAAGACCGTGATCGACGCCAATGGCGTGACCCCATATATCCCCTTACGCGAAGTGGAGCGCAGCCGACCGGTCGCGCCTGTAACCGCACCCGCACAGGGAGGGCAGTAAAATGCAGAATGTCTGGAACCAATACCGCCTGGCCATCGTGCTTGCGGGTGTGCTGCTGGTTGGCCTTGCCTCGACCCTGTTTGTGACGCCGGAAACCAAGCAGGCGGTGATTATCCGCACGGGTGAGCCGCATTCTATCGTCAACATCTACACGCCCGACGACCCATTCGGGGCGACCGGGGCGGGTTTCTGGTGGCGCATTCCCTTTGTTGACCGGGTGCAGATGGTCGAACGCCGCGTGCTCGATCTCGACATGGACAATCAGCAAGTTCTGACCAGCGATCAACAGCGGCTGGAGGTCAATGCCTTTGCCCGTTTCCGTATCATACAGCCCGTGACCATGGTGGAACGTGCAGGCGATGAACAGCGTCTGGTATCGCAGCTATCGCCGATCCTGACCTCGGTCCTGCGTCAGGAATTGGGCCGCCGCACCTTTGCCAGTTTGCTGACCGCAGAACGCGGGAGCGCGATGACCAATATCCGTGACAAGCTTGACGCGCAGGCGCGCGAATATGGGGCGCAGATCATCGATGTGCGGATCAAGGCAGCAGACCTGCCCGAAGGAACTCCGCTGGAGGCAGCCTTTACCCGGATGATTTCGGACCGACAGGAACAGGCCGAAACCATCCGCGCACAGGGCCGCAAGAACGCGCAGATCATTCGCGCCGAAGCCGACGCCGATGCCGCCAAGACCTATGCCGATGCTTACGGCAAGGACGCGCAATTTTATGATTTCTATCGCGCCATGCAAAGCTATCGTTCGACCTTCATCGACGGGCAGGGGTCAAGCTCGCTCGTGCTCGATGCGGACAATGAATATTTCAACCAGTTCAACGGGCAATGATGCAGCTTTGCCGACCAACAGCCCATACAGCGCTACCGATTACACTTGTGTTCAATCAACGTTAAGTGCGTCTGGGGCCAAAGTGGGGGCGTAACTGGAACATCTTCGGGCGCGAACAAAGCCGCGTCCGGCAAGGAAAGGAACGAGAGGACGTGAACAACGTGCGGTATGTTTATGGACTGACGAGCGCGCTTTTGGTGGGCGGCGCAGCGGTTTCGCTGATGACTGGCTATCCCGCAGGGGCGCAGGTGGCACAGAACGACGATAATGTGATGAACCGGGTCGTCCCGGTCGCGGGCGCTCCGGCAAGCTTTGCCGATCTGACCCAGCAATTGCAGCCCGCCGTGGTCAACATCGCCACGCGCCAATCGATTGAGGTGGAACGCAACCCGTTTGCGGGCACACCGTTCGCCGAATTGTTCAACCGCCGCGGCGGCGGCAGCAATCAACCGGAGCGCCGCGAAGCGCAGTCGCTGGGTTCGGGCTTTATCATCAGCGCCGATGGTTTTGTGGTGACCAACAATCACGTGGTGTCGCCTGATAATCGCGCGACGCTCGAAGAAATCACCATCACCATGCCCGATGGCACCGAATATGAAGCCGACCTGGTCGGGGCCGATGCGCAGTCGGACCTGGCGGTGCTCAAGATCAAATCGGACCGGACATTTCCCTTTGTCGAATTTGGCGATTCGAGCCAGACCCGCGTCGGCGAATGGGTGGTTGCCATCGGCAACCCCTTTGGGCTGGGCGGCACGGTAACCTCGGGCATCGTTTCGGCGGTCTATCGCAACACCGGGCAGGGCGGCGCCTATGACCGCTATATTCAGACCGACGCCAGCATCAATCGCGGCAATTCGGGCGGTCCCTTGTTCGACATGCGCGGCAATGTAATCGGTATCAACAACGCGATCTTCTCGCCATCGGGCGGCAGCGTCGGCATCGGCTTTGCGATCCCCGCAGAAATTGCCGCGCCCATCGTGGCGCAATTGCGCGAAGGTCAGGAGATCGAGCGCGGCTTTCTGGGCGTGAGCCTGGAACCGATGAATGATGACCTCGCCGATTCGCTGGGTCTGCCGCACAATCGCGGCGAAATGGTGCAATCGGTTCAGGATGACAGCGCGGCTCAGCTGGCCGGCCTGCGTGCAGGCGACATCATCGTCAACGTCAACGGTCAGGATGTCACTGCCGAGCAGACCGTCTCGTTCCTCGTCGCCAATATCGCACCGGGGGAAAGCGTTCCGATCATCGCCATCCGCGATGGCCGCCGGGTGTCGTTCAACGCCACTTTGGGCAAGCGTCCGAGCGAAGCTGAACTGGCGCAGCAACAACAGACCTTTGACCCCGACGCCGAGGAGCCGGTTGCGCCCGAAGAATCGGACGCGATGATCGCCGAAAAACTGGGGCTTCAGGTGCTGACCTTGACCCCGCAGATCGCGCGGAGTCTGGGCGTTGCTGCAGAAACGACCGGGCTGGTCATCGGCGTGGTCGATCCCAACTCTGACGCGGGCCGCAAGGGCCTGCGCCGCGGTGACATCATCCTGTCGGCCAATTATCAGGAAGTCAGCACGATCGAAGGGCTGCGCGAACAGATCACCGCTGCCGAGTCAGATGGCCGCGACGCTGTGCTGCTGAGGATTCAGCGGCGCGGCGCACCGCCGCGCGTTGTCCCGGTACGGCTGCGCTGATCGGTTAGCATCCAAGCCATGCAAAGGCCCCCCGCGCGCCCAGCGCCCGGGGGCGTTTTTTTGTCGCCGCAGGCAAAGCGGAAAATTAAACGCGGGCGGGGGGGGGGGGGGGGGGGGGGGCCGGGATTTT
>NZ_JBLQUK010000012.1:0-78807 GCF_047872805.1 Qipengyuania sp. ASV99
CTACGCCATGCTGGACGATACCGCCATGGCAGCATAACTTAAACCAAATGGCCTCCGGCAATCCCGGGGCGGTTCAGGTCCTATATGGCATATGAATGATATACGGTCAATATGGCTCGTATGGCCGATGAAAAGGCCGCTCCGAGGGGAGCGGCCAGGTTTAGTATTCGCTTGCCAGCATTATGGTGAGCACTCGGTGCGTCACCGCCGGGTCAGCAGCATTCGGCGAGTGGGCTTGCAGATCGAGCGAGTAGTAGTCGATCTTGAAGAACAGCGGCTCACCATCAATGTCGAACTTGCCGAAGTCGTGTTCGTTGTATGGATCATTGTCGCGGGTGAAGTCATTGAAGCTCTGCACCTTGGCGATCACTTCCTCCACAAATTTTGGTCCGGTTTCGTGAATGCCAGCGGTCAGCATGACCGAGCCATTGCCGATGCCGAAACGGCGGAATTCATCATTCAGCCGCCTAACCTCAGCGCGATATTCCTTTGATTGCTTATCCATGGTCATCTCCAGTCGTTGCGGCGCGTCCGAGGCATTCGGGCGCACCGCTCGACCGGCGATGACGGGACGAGGAACTGGTCTGCCGACAGTCTATGGCGCGGCAATTGACGCAGCTAGGCCGCGCATCATTCCGCTTCGCAATATCCGCTTTGGCTATGGTGAGCCGCCTAGGATGAAACGACTGCCTGCGAGACAATCGCCCGATGCAATCAGACTTCACACCGCTCGGCATTGCTTATCATCGCTATGGCGACCGGCCTTTTGGTATTCGACAGGCCGACCGGATGCATCACCTCTATGTGATCGGGCAGACTGGCACCGGGAAATCGACATTCCTCTTGAACCTCGCGTTGCATGATGCCCGTGCCGAACGCGGTTTCTGTCTGATCGACCCGCACGGCGATTTGGCGCTCGCCTTGCACCAGCATCTTGCCGTCCCGCACCACTATTTCGACATTGCCGACCCGGCCTGCGAGCTTGGATACAATCCTCTCACGCGAGTGCATCGATCCTTCCGCCCGCTTCTGGCCTCTGGCCTCATTGAAACCCTGAAGAAGCAGTGGGCCGATTCCTGGGGAGCGCGCATGGAGCATCTGCTCCGCTACGCGATTCTCGCCCTGCTAGATCAACCACAGGCCGATATTCGCGATATCGTGCGGCTCTACGTGGACAAGGACTTTCGCAAGGTGGTGGTGGCCCGGATAGCTGATGAGCAGGTCCGCGCCTTCTGGACGAAGGAATTTCCCAACATGAACTACATGAATGCCATCGACGGCGTAGCTCCGATCGCCAACAAGCTGGGAGCGTTTCTGGCCAATCCGGTGGTGCGCCGGGCTGTCTGCGAACCAGGAGAGCCACTGCGCTTTCGCAAGATCATGGACGAAGGCAGCATCCTCATCGTCAATCTCGCCAAGGGCAGGCTGGGTACCGACATGGCGAACATCATGGGCGGACTGATTGTCTCCACCATCATGCTGGCGGCCTTTTCGCGCCATGGAAGCGAAGAAAAGGCGCGTCAGCCGTTTGCGCTCCACATCGATGAATTCCCGTCCTTCACAACCGAAGCCTTCGCTGGCTTGCTGCCTGAGGCCCGGAAGTATGGTCTGTCACTCACCTTGGCGCACCAGCATATCTCTCAGATTGAGCGCCCGGTATTTGACGCGGTCTTGGGTAACACCGGCACGCTGCTCGTGTTCCGTTTGGGCGCTCAGGATACCCCGGTTTTTTCACGTCAGCTTGGAGATGTGCAGCCGTCAGACCTGACCTGGCTTCCGAACCATCGAGCCTATGTGCAGCTCATGGTCTATGGACAAAAGACCCGTCCATTCTCCATGCAGACATGGCCCCCGCCCGATGTGCCAAGGCAATATCCCGCGTCCTAGAATCGGGATGGTAGCGCGGGTGACAATATCGCCATGACGCACGACGAGCATCTCGAAGAGTTTCTCGCCATTTGCCAGGCAATGTTTGAGCGCATGCACCGTGATGGCACCTGGCCGTGGCGCGAGGATTCGACGAATTCTGAGGATGTGGTAGATTCGGACGGTAACTCCGAAAATCTATGAAATCATGTTTTGGCTATGTCCGCGTATCGACGGTCAAGCAGGGCGACGGCGTTTCGCTTGAAGCCCAGAAAGAAGCAATCCTCGAATATGCGAGGCGCAAAAACCTGACCATAAGCGAATGGTGGGAAGAACGAGAAACCGCTGCCAAGCAAGGCAGGCCTGTTTTCAATCGTATGGTCACCATTCTCAAGCAGGGTAAAGCCAAAGGTTTGGTGACCCACAAAATCGACCGCTCAGCTCGCAACTACCATGACTGGGCAATCATCAGCGATCTCGCGGACAACGGCATCGAATTCCACATCGCCACCGAGAGCTTCGACTTCAACACCTACGGCGGGCGCATGGCAGCGGACTTCATGGCTGTTGTTGCAGCGAACTACGTTCGAAATCTAAAGGCCGAGGTTCGCAAAGGTCAGTTGGGTCAGCTCAAGATTGGTTTGCTCCCGTGGGCGGCACCTGTCGGTTATCAGAATAATGGCGCCGCCAAAGCAAAGACACCCGATCCGGTCATGGCACCACGGGTCAAACAAGCGTTCGAGTTGTATGCCAGCGGCACCCATTCAATCAGAACATTGGTCACAGAAATGGAGAAGCGTGGCTTGCGCAGCCACGGCGGAAAGCCCCTGAACAAGAGTGGCATCGAGAAGATGCTCAACAACCCATTCTACTGCGGTATCATCCGGGTGCGGAAGACTGGCGAGACATTCAAGGGCGCGCATAAGCCGATCATCAGAGCGGCGCTTTTCGAGCGAGTGCAGGAGATCAAGTCCGGCAAGAAGGTCAAGAAGTTCACCCGGCACAATCACCTGTATCGCGGGTTATTCCGGTGCCAGCATTGCGAACGATCATTGGTTGGTGAGCTGCACAAGGGCCGTGTTTATTATGGGACCTATATACCTAACTAGCCGTGGGGCCGCTAGACGCTCGGCCAGATTGCGGCGATCATGGTGCACGCCGCTTCGATATTAGCAATCCTGCGGGCAGAGTTGGCAGGCGACCTGAATATCAATTCACGCGACACATCGAGGACCAGCGAGGTTTGAGGGTGCGGCTGCCCAAGGTCCGTGAGATATTGAAGTGTGTGCATGTGAGCGATTGTGGCGAGTTGCACATTGGCTTCCTGCCTGCGGTTCTCGGCTGCATCGCCGCTGGTGCCAATCGTGCAACGAATGAACGCCTGTCCAACCCGCTGCCTACGGTTGTCCAAAACCAAAATATCTGGGAAAACTGAAATCTCCACCCCGTTTATGTTGAGCGGCGGTGATGGTTGATGCGGCTCGTGATACTCTGCGTCCCAGATGTCGAGAGCGTTTGCAGTTCGCTGGAACTGTTCCACAACGTCAATGCAACGCTGCGCGTCATCACGAACCAGAGGGCCATTGTCATTGTTGTCTCGACGCTCCTCAAGTGCGACAATTGAGTTGGCGGCTATCCGGTTTATGGCTCCCCGATCCCTTAGGCATTCTGCAATAGTTCGTCTGGCAAGGTGGTATTGGATGATCATGGGCCGGTTTGGTCCGGGATTTTTCGCTTGCCGCAAGATTCCTAGTTGTGCCACAGGCGTGGCTGCGCTGAGGTAATCGGCTAGCTGCGATGCAGAAAGACGGGGATTAACGCGTGGGGCAGGGGTTCGGGCCATGGAAGACTTCCTAGCAATTGGCACAGCGCCAAATGGTGAAAGCATCTACCTTTCGGAGTTATCGGGCAAGACCTTGGCCGATAATGGCTTGTTGAATACTTCCGGTGGCCTGTATCTATATGAGGCTTGTGAAGCTGCAAACAGCTTTGGCATTCGCGTGCTGGCGTCGGTGCCAAGCCCAGATGCTGGCTATCGGATGATGGACCTATTGGGACTTCGTGTTAGCGCTTAGGTCGCTGGCAGTGACTTTTGGTCCATCGCACTAATCGCTAGCTGTGCGACGGAAGGCGGCAACTGATTGCGTTTTACCTTACCTTCTAGATAGTTCTTGAATTTTCCGCCCTCTATATATTCATCTTGCAGCCACAGTCGGTAGTCTCCCAGCGCAGCTAACGGATAACACCATGCCGGAAGCGCTCCGGCAGCCGACTGAGGGTGATCCTGGGGGTATTGGTGCGGATACTTCTTACGCTTTCCATAGGTTTGATCCATCCCATTTGCTTCCCAGAACTTAGACCAGTGCTGGCCGATTGATATATCAACTACGAACTTTTCGTCGATTGGCGCTCCGGCCATAATCAGTTCGTAGATGACGGTGTGAGCCTCGTTAAACACGTGGAAATAGCCTTTCGGCGCTGACTGATAATTCAATGCGATGCGGTCATGCCATTTCTTGAATTTGTCTGATTGCCTACCAGTCGGGTCGTAACCGACTTGAGCGTAGATCAGTTCTTTGAGTTTGGTCCCCGCAAGCAGACGGAAATTGTCGCGAGCTTCGGGCTGGCAGTTCGTCCCCGCATCGAAGGCATAATATTCCAGCACTGCAAGGCACACTTCGGCAGGATAGCAGTAATGCACAACGCCGTTGTGCATGGTCTCAATGTGCGCGCGGCTCGCGTGAAGCCCCATCTTGTCGATGATCGCCTTAATGGCCTTAATTCGGGGTTTCTGGTCGTCCTCGTTCCACTGAGAACTGATCGTGCCAATATGGGCATTCTGGACGCCGCAAAGTTTAGCTAGGCCGCGCTGGTTAAGGTAGGGTGTGCCATCCTTAAGCACGCCCATTCCGATCCCGCCTACGTCTCTTTCGGCTTCGATACCAAGGTCTAATTCTGGCTCGTTTGGGGTGATTTCCAATCCGCCGGATTTGGGTGCTAACACTTGGATTTCTGCGGCTTTGGGGGTGATTTCCTTTCGATCATTTCCGCGAATTAGCGCCTTCGCCACTTCGTCAAAATCTGCGTTAAGCGGGTCAATAATCTTTTTGTCGTCAGGCATTGATGAGACCCTTATAGGTGAGACGCTTGCCGACCATGCGGGCAATCGTCTTGTCGATGAATTTCATGGTGCCATCCTGTGCCGTGTTCTGGCGAAAGGCAAACTCGTTCACGTAGCGGTGCAGGTGCTTCTGGCTCATAAAGTGATAGATGCCATAGTGACCGCGCTTAAGAAGTGCCCAAAAGCTTTCGATGCCGTTGGTGTGGATGCAATAGTGGCGGACATATTCGCCAGCGGTGTGATTGATGGTGTGGTGAGTGTAACCAACATCGCTAAGGCCGCGATAGGCTGCAAACTCGTCAGTGACCACGGCAGCACCCTGCGGGACATTGGCCTTGATGAAGGACTTGAGAGTGAGCGCGGACGTATCGGCAACAGGAGTTGCGCGAACCTGTGAGTTCTCGCCGCGAATGCCGACAACGGCTATCTTGCCTACGGCACCGCGACCAGCGCGAAGCTTCTTAGAGCCGTGCTTGTTCTTCTCTTTGCCGCCAATGTAAGTTTCATCGACTTCGACATGATCGCCAAGATCGCTGTCATCGGAACCAGCAAGCCAAGTTTCACGGATACGTTGTGCAAGAAACCATGCGGACTTCTGGGTAATGCCGAGTTCGCGGGCCATCTGGGTAGAAGGGATACCCTTGCGCGCTGTAGTCATCATGTAGATGGCCATGAGCCACTTGTGCAGGCCAAGGCGGCTCTCGGCAAGGACGGTGCCGGTGCGGACACTGAAGTGCTTGCGGCAATCGCGGCAGCGATAAGGCATCGGCTTGTGGTCTTTGCACTCATGGACGTTGAGACTGCCACAGTGACCGCAAGCGGGTTCATCGGCCCAGCGATTGCGCTCAAAATACAAACGAGCGGCTTCCTCATTCGGGAACCGTTCGAAGAACTGGTAGAGGCTAATCGTCTCAGGCTTGTCTTGTTTGCTGTTCATGAAACCTAACTAGCCAATCACGGCTAGAAGGTCAAGCTAAATTTGGCTAGTTAGGTATATAGGTCCCTTTATTATCGCTGCCAAACAATGGGCTGCGATACTAAATCGGTCAGGGAGGATGCGGTGAGTGAGACGATAAAGGGCCTGCTCAAGAATCTCACTCTGCCGCCCGCTGACCTTGCCATGGCGCACAAGCGACTGCCAGAGGTAGTGAAGAAGGAAAACAACGGTCAGGAGGTCGCAGCTCTATCCCTTCAATTGGATCAGATAAGTGCGCGCTTGGATCGCCTCACTGATATGCACCTAGATGGCCTGATTGACGGCGAGGGGTTCCAGAACAAGAAGGCGATCCTGCTGGTTGAGCAACGTCGAATTGAAGAGCAGATTGAGGTCGCCGGGCTGAGCGCCGTGGATGAGGCAAATGTGCGCAGATTCCTTGAACTCACAACGAACCTTGCAGGGCTTTATGATTCTGCCACCAAGCATGAAAAACGTCGCATCGTCGAATGGGCGACCTTGAACCGGACAGCGACCGGAAAATCTGTATGTTTTGAGCCATCAAATTGGCTCACGGGCACCAAGGCTTTGCTTGCTGCCCTCTACTGTGCACATAAACAGGACAATTCTCGAACTTTTGATCTAAAAGTGCTTCGTTCACTCGAACAGCTAGAGATTGGAAAAGCTGTGAAGAGTAGTGCGTACAGCAAAAATCGAAGAAATCTGACAGGAAGCTAGTCTGAATAACAAAACCCCGACAGTATGCACATGTCGGGGCCTTTTGTTTGAAGGTGTAGGTGACGTTCCCTAGAACTTAGGGTCGATATCTCCCTGTGTATCGCTTCCACATACTCCCAAAGAATCCATGTCACAGAAACGGAAAATCCGAGTGCTCCGATATAGATGCCGAACGCCATGATGAGTTCGACAATTACCGGGAGGGGGACCTTCAAAGTTGTCAGAAAGATAGTTCCAGCTATCACTATTAAACTATTAACCGCAAGAACGGCTAATGCGGAGCACCTTAGAAGAAACATGATCTACCTCTCGAGCCAGCCATCGCCAACTCAATTTGAGTTGGCGGATGGTTAGTCCGAGAAAAACCTACGTAAATACAATCATATAATAATAACCTGTCAAGTTACAGAGCGTCTTATCAGAGCTACAGTACACTCATGACCCACGACAAATGGCTGGAAGAGTACATCCAGCTTTGTGCGTCCGTCTTCACGAGACTTAAAGAAGAAGGAAGCTTGAACAAAGTCCTGGAGAGACATGAGAGGACTCGAACCAAATGAGCCTTACGTTTCAACAAGGACGACTGCGATCAAAAAGGCTTGAACCCGCACATACAAAAACACCGCTCAACTGAGCAGTGTTTTTGTTCGGCAGCATCGCTGCCCTCTACTGTGCACATACAAGGGACAATTCTCGAACTTTTGACCCGAGCGTCCTCCGCTCTGTCGAGCACCTCGCAAACCTCAATGGCCATCTAAGAACGCCCAATGATCACGAACGAACTTAGGCTTTGCGAAAAGGTGCCAATTGCTTGTCAAACTCGCAGAATTCGTTTCCAAACTTTTTCCACTTTTCCCAGCCATCTGGCAGCAAGAAATATCGCCCAAGAGTTTCTGCTGGTCGTTCAAGAAATTGCCGAGTCACTCTTACAACGGCATCACTATTTTGAGTTTCAATCGCTGGGTCTACATTAGGCTGCGAGCTTGTTGCCTCGCTGTCCGAATACCGCGCTAAGACACATGTATCATAGATATGACGAAGTTGTCGGTAGCTTATCGAATTTTGGCTTGTGAAACCCATTGTTGTCCAATGTGTGGCACACAGCGTAGAACTGCTGATAGGTGTCGTAGCGATATAGTGTGTGAAATATTGGTTCGCCCCATATTTAGCGAAGAACGCTCTACCGCTCCACTGCTCTATCTCATTGATCTCTATCTCAATCCGACGGTCATAGTTCCTACAGTGCTCGAAGACCTTTATCAGTTCCTGAAGACACTTTATTGTCTCCCAAGTTCGCTTCTTGCTCTCACACCAATTCGGAAGAGCTTCGTCCCACCTATTCCCGTTAACTAGTGTATCGTTTCCAACGATTTTCTGGACAGACGGCGTGTCGGCCAATTTCGGTTGAAACTCGTTGGTCAGCAGGGATCGTTTTGCACCCCAAATGACTTGATGTTCAAGCTCTGGCCATATGGCAATTCTGATCTTCCGCTTATTGTTGTTCGTGGTCTGAGGGTGTGTGGTCACAAACTTCAAAACTTTCAGGAACCTGCCCAGGGTTTCCGGGCTATGCTCAATGCCATACGCCAATGACGACACCACCAAATTCACTTCATCTAGATCGATGTCGTTGGGGACGAGGAATCCTCGCTCGATATCATCTAGATGAAATACTACTTCCTTTGGAGCGTCCTGTCTTGAGCTGACCAAGCCAGCTCCATAATCTGTCTGAGTGCCCGCCCAAGAGCGCGCAAGATAGCCAAGGAGGTATTGAGAGAATTTCTGAATCCTGTCAGTCAGGACAAAGATTAACGCTGCAATCAGAAATCCTGCAATGCTGCTAAATACGGCGAGGTTGGTGGCATCGACATCGCGCTCATGTAGGTTCAAGAATTTGCCTGAAAACAGCGACGAACTCAGCCAAATGATTGCTAGACATCCAATAACCCCTGACATGATGACAAATACCCACCACAACAGCGCGCCTGTACGTTCACCTAGGATGTCTCGACTGCGTTTCGCCCAGTCCAGACTTATCTCCTCACGATGTCTTATTTTCATTTTTCGCCGCTCTCTCAAATACGAATTCGATTGATCACAATATTTACTGCGATACTTATAAGCCCTGCAATGAGTATATAGAAATAGAGCGCGTCAATTTGGAAGCCTTCATATGCCCGATAAGCCAACCAACCGATGCCGGATGAAGCGACGAAGAACATTTCAGTCACAATGACGACGACTAGACCGAGAGACAGGGCAATTCGAAGGCCTGTAATCACACCCGGCAGAGCCTCCCAAAGCATCATCCTAACTTTGGTTTTGCGACTCAAGAGCTGCTGTCTCAACCTAAAGTAGGCTAGGCGCTCTTCATTATCGCTATTCGGGCGCGAAGCGACCATCACACTAATAATAATAATCGGCAACGAGAGTGTGACCACAATCAACGCTCTCGAAAGTTCGCCAAATCCAACAAAAACAATGAATAAGGGGAAAAGCATCGCAACGGGTATTCCGCGCATGAAGTCGAAGATAGGTTCTAGCAATTCGCGTACCGGGTCGCTCTTCGCCATCCAAAGACCGAGTGGCAGTCCGACCAATACTGCAATCATACTCCCGAGAAGGACGCGCCCGAATGTGATCCCGATGTGCCCAAGCGTGTCCGGGATCAAGGAGGTAGTGAAGATCGCCGCCAGAAGCCCTATCGCATCTGGAAGGAAAAAATCGTTCAGGTTGGCGAAATAGCTCGCAACGAGCCACGCCAAGGCTATTATGGAATAGATCAGTGTTCGCATATAGATAGTGATGCCAAATTTTCGGATTTTCTGGTGATGGTAAGTTCCTGATTCACCAGGTGCGACAGGTGCGTATTAAGCTCTTGGTGGCTAGCAATTAGCGCTGTGCCGCCTGCGTTAACGAACTTCGCTATTAGCTTAGACACTAATACGATAGTTTTGGTGTCGAGCGACGCAAATGGTTCGTCAAATACGATCAAGTCTGGATCGAGGGATAACTCCCGAACGATAGCAATTCTCTGACACTGACCTCCACTCAACTGAGATGGGCGCTTTTGGAAGTCCGATTTAGGGAAGCCCAAATCGTGAAGCATCGCCTGCGCCTCATCCAATTCGATGCCTTGAATAAGCTCAAAGTTCTGGCTGCAAGTCTGCCAAGGGAGCAGAGATTGCCTATAATTCTGAGGAACATACCCGAGCTTAGCGTCAGCTACTGAACTTTTTCTTCGGCCTTCATCAAGGGGTATCAAACCCAGAACGCTTTTGAGAAAAGTGCTCTTGCCAGAGCCGTTTGCTCCGACAACTGTCGTTACGCCTGGCTTCGACCTCCATTCGTTGATTTCAAGGCGGAAGTCTTCAAAACGCAACCCCCCGGCGACAATTTCAACCCCCATCAAGGCTTCCATATCCAATCATCGGACGTCGGTTGTTCGGCCAATCCACCTTGGCGATAGAATGTTTCCGCAAACGTCCTGAGCGTTTCAGACATTCCGTCATCTCCAGACATGCGCCATTCCTGCAGACGAATCCTCGACAATTTCTCGGCAGGGATAGCAGTGTAACCAGCTAAAGCCTGCCTGGCAGCCACTTCGTCCGTGGCAATGAATCGAACAGCCTTCTGGATCGCAGCATAAAAGCGTCGCTCTTCGTCCTCCGTTAGCTTTTGTGAAATGAACCAGGCTCCGGACGCAGGCACGTCGGGCATTAACTCAGCATAGTAGCCATCCACAATTATCTCTCCAACGCCTTCGTCTAAGATGAAGGTCGCAAACGGCTCCACAGCCCCAAACACCCCATCGATGCTGCCTGATTGCAAAGATGGTAGCCACTGAGCAGGAGGCATAGCAACGGTCTCTACTTCGTCTGGCTCAAGACCGAGTTTTGGGCTAACGGCAGCGAGGAAGACTTCGCCAACCGACCCAGGAAAAATCGCAACAGTCCGCCCTTTGAAATCCGCGTAGTTTTCGACGTTTGAGTCACTCCTAGCGATCACAAAATCCGTCGATTGGCCGTCGGCGCGTTTGACGTAGTTATTTGCCAAGAAGAGCCGGAATTGACCGTTGGCGTTTGAATTTGCATCGAGCATAGCGTTCGTTGCGCCAGTGCCGATGACGTCGACACGACCGGAAAGTCCGGCGGCTGCAATGTCATTGCTGGTCTTAAATTCGATCAAATCTACGGACAGGCCCTGCTCATCGAAGAAGCCTTGCTCTTCGGCCACAAAGATCGGCAAACCGGCGCCGATAGGAAGATATGCCACCTTGATTGGGTCGCGATCAGTCGGGTCGGACTGCGCAACCCAGTAGACACCGCCAATGATGGTTAGGAGTACTAACAACAGTGGGAAAAGAAACTTTCTCATGTAATCATCTTACCATTAATTTATGAGATTCAGAAACTTAGAAGGATGCCTACCTTCAACGACCCCGTATACGATACCGCCTTCTATTGCGACATCGTAGCCCAATAACCCAAGCATCGTCGGTGAAAGACGATCCACTCCGGATTTTGAGAAAGGCAGATAGTGATTGTCCAGTGTCCTCAGCCAAGGGACGCAATAGTTTGCAAAAACGCCGGTTCGCGGCTCACTAGTGGAGTTTGCGCCGGCCCCATGCAATAACTCGGAAAGCATGACCAACACAGAGCCAGGCTCCATCTCCACTTGAACAGCAGTTGGCCAATTTGAAACCGCTTGGTCAGACCGATCTCGATGACTTCGAGGTGCTACCCACGTCGCGCCGTTTTCATTTCGAAAGGAACTCAGGGCGACCATAACGGAAACGCTCAAGGTTTGGTTCTTGTGATCGATTGGGATACAAACATCGTCCCGATGCAGATCCTGCCTCACTTCTCCGGGAAGGACACGAATCCCCTGGGATCTCATCAATAAAGGCGTACGACCGAGCACCGAACGCACAATGTCGAGGATTATCTCATTCTCAAGGATCGGGTCGGCACTTCGTGTGCGACTTACCAAGCTATAGACTCTCTGTGTGGATCGGCCTTCAAAATCATTCCGACCAGTGAATTCGAAGTACGGATCAATATCATCAGCCAGAGCTTGGATATACTCCGCACTGAAAACGCTTGGCAGAATTACAAAGCCGTCCTCAGATAGCTTCCCAAGCGCTGTTTCGGCGAGAGATTGCGTTGATGTATTGCTCATCATCTACGAATTTATATTCCCCCGTCACTTTACTGCTGCTTTCGCTTGCCAGCAGCCCTGCTTCATCTTTGTCAATTCCCGCAACGATAGTGGCGTCATTGGCATGATTGCACTCTGAGGCAACGCATATAGCAATTCACCAAGCCGAGGAATGCAACCTTCATGCGCTTAGATTAGAACAGACATCATGCCAACAAAAACTCATTCCACGATGAGGCAAGCTTCCTTCTACCGATCATACGATCCGACCTTTGATACGCCCCCACAACCCCCGCATCCACAGCGTGTCCCAAAGCGGCTTCCTTCACTTCAAACGGCGCATCGGTGCATTCCTCTCCCCACGTGCGGAAAGTGGCACGGAAGCCATGCGGTCGGGCTTCATAACCTTCCCGCTTCATCAACGAAGACATAGCCATGTCGGAAAGTGGTTTGCCCTTGTAGGCAGGGAAGAGGAACTCGTTTGGAGATAACTCGCGGCACAGTGCCACGATCTTGAGCGCCTCTTTGGCTAGCGGAATGCGGTGCTCCTTGCCCGTCTTTGTCCGCTCCGGCGGCAACGTCCAAATATCGCCTTCAACCTCGTCAAACGTGGCGAGGCGAACTTCGCTTGTGCGAGCAAGTGTCAGGATCAGGAAACGAAGCGCTAGTGCAGCCGTACCCCTCTGTTCGGTGAGCCACTCATAGAATGCCGGAGCATCCTGATACGGCATTGAAGGAATGTGCGTCACGCTATGGCGCTGCTTTCCTAGCAACGCCCGCGCTTTCATGGTCGCTTGGAGATCAACGTCCAACCCCAAGGCGGCAGCATGCTTCAGGGTCAGGTTCATGCGCTGGAGGGCCTTTGCCGCCGCTTCTGTCTTGGTATGCCAGAGCGGATCAAGCACCCGCTTCAACGTATGCTGATCCACATCCTCCACCGGCAGCTTGCCGATCTTCGGAATGATGTGCGTGGCGAGCGGGGACATCCATCGGCCCGCATCGCCATCGCGCTTGAGCTCTGCCTTCCGCGCCTCGAAGCAGCCTTCGATTGCCTCTTTCACGGTAAGGCGATGCGGCTTGTGTTTCGACTTTCCGCGCTCAGCTATCGGATCGAGGCCGTCGCGCAGCACCTTGCGCGCCTCTGCCGCCCGCTCGCGCGCTTCAGCAATCGACACATCTGGCCAACGCCCCAACCCCATCTCCCGCCGCTTGCCGCCTATCGAGACCCGCAAAATCCACTTGCCAGCTTCCTTGCTACGCTTCACCAACCAAAGACCCTGGCCATCAGGATGCTTCCCCGTTCCGAGGTTCTTTGCTCGAAGCTGTCCAAGCGCGTTATGCAGCACCAGCCCACCTTTTTAGGCCAATTTCTGGCCCACCCTTCAGTCCACCCCTATGAACGAAAAGGCATGCTATTCCATGTTTAGGTATGGGTAAAGGGTATATATAGCAATGCTTTGAAGATGTTCAGCTATGTGCTGAAATGCGCTGAGTTAGAGTCTTGAAAATAGGCATCTCGACCGCACCAAACATTCTTTGAGGGAACGCAGATCTTGCCTGACAACAGGTTAGCGATCTGGCCGCTGACTGCGAGAATTGGCGATGGGATTGCGTTGGTCTTAATTCCACCAACATTTTCGGTCTGTTGCTTCGCTCCTTTCGCCCCAGTTTCAGACGGATCTGCCGTTGCTTGATCTGCTCAGGCTCTTGCAGTCCGAAATATGGGAACCCTCTGCTTCGGACTTTAGGTGCATGTTAAAAACGATAAGACACTCCGGCGCTTAGAACCCACGGGTTGAGATTGTGCTCGGTTTGGATCACCACTGTGCCAGCGGCAGACCATGTCGCCGTGGTGCTGATGAAATATCGTTTGGCATCCAGTGTAAGGCCAAAGCCGGCCTTGCCTACCGGAACGTCGATCCCGGCTTGAAGCGCAATGCCAAGCTCATCGGACAAATCGGTATCGGTCACACCAAGAGGAACGACCGCAGCGCCGGGCTTATCGCTCAGCCAGATAAAGTAGGCGGGGCCTGCACCAACATAGGGCTTTGTGCCGAGGAGGTCGAAATGCAGCTTTGCCGTGACCGTCGCGGGTAACAGCAATGCGTCCGACACCAACTCTGCGCCTGGGGGAAGTCCGGCAATGGCGTCGACATCGTGCTGCGTTGTTCCCGCGATCGTCTCTATCGAAAGCTTGTCGGTCACAAAATACTCGACCGCGATTGTGGGAATATGATTGTCGTTGGAGGTAGTGTTGGTTCCCGCTGGCAATCCGACCAGATCAACGTTGACCTGTTCAATTTCACCATCGGTCAATACCCCGGTGGCCATGACTTTGATCTGAAAATCGCCCGCCCGGTCCTGTGCCGCAACTGGAGTGGCCGCCAGCGCAATCCCAGCGCAGGCAGTAACAATCAGGTATTTCATCCTTGATCCTTGGTGGACGGCAGCGGCTGCACTTTGCAGCCCAGGGTTCTTGCCGTCCAAGGGCGCGCAATGACGAATGCGGCCGCCCATTTCATTGATTGATATCAAAGACGTCGACAAAGACTTGCGGCACATCGCTCAGTATCATGGCGACCGTGTTTCATTCCCCTGCAGTGACCAGCATGGAAGCGCTGCGTGGCCTCGTGGGGCGCGATGCCGCATCTTCGGACACGGCCGTGCGTCTTTGCGAATTGGGGCAATACCGATTGTTGCCGCGCGGCGGAGAATTGCAGGCTGACCCACAGGACGATCATCTGGTATTCATAGCGGAAGGCGCGGCGAAGCTGCTGGGGTGCAGCGTGCCTGTGCCGATGAACCGTCGAGATGGTTTCGCACTCAGCGCCCGCGAATGCCGCAAGAATATCCATATTCTGGCGTTTCACTTTCGCGGGGAGATCGTTTCGGTCCCGCAAAAATCCAAGGACGATTTTCGCCTAGCGGCGCTGTGCGACATGGATGTGATCGTTTTTTCAGCGAACCGATTTCTCGACATTGCGCAAGATGACCCGACGGTGATCCGCAATGTCCTTACCCGCTCGCTGGAGGCCTTGCATCGCAGCCGCACGCGGATGTTGCAGATCGGCCATCAATCCGCGCGTCAACGGGTCGCAAGCTTTCTCGTCGCTATGGCCGAACGGCTGTGTTGCTGCGCGGATGGGGCGTGCGAATTGGTGCTGCCGATGAGCCGGGGTGACATTGGCGACAGCTTGGGCCTGACAATCGAAACCGTGAGCCGACAATTCGCCGACCTGCGCGCCGAAGGGCTGATCACCACACATGGCCGCAGCATCGTCCGGCTGATGGATATCGGCAGGCTCATCGGAGAAACGAGCCGCAGCGCAAAACCGCAGCCACACCGCCAAACTTGATCTGGATCAAATACGTCACGCACGCCGCCGCCTAGTCATGGCGCGCAGCAATAGGGAATTAAGCCATGGAATCAGTATTGGGACGGTTTGGAATGTGGGCGCTGATCCTGTGTGCCGCGATTGCCGCAATCGCGGGCGCGCAGGATTTGGGCTTTGCCGTCCATATGGGCATCATCGCTGCGGTCGCCGCCGTCCTGATGGTGGTTACCCTGCGCAGTTTTGATCCGCTCGCACAGGCACAAGCCATCTTCAAGATGCCCCCGGGTCCATCACGCTATGATGATGATGTGGTGCGTTGGGGAGTGATTGCGACAATGTTCTGGGGTCTGGCGGGCTTGCTGGCAGGAGTGTTCATCGCGCTGCAATTGGCCTTCCCCGCGCTCAATATCGAACCTTGGTTCAATTTTGGCCGCTTGCGCCCACTGCACACTTCGGCGGTGATCTTTGCGTTCGGCGGCAACGCGCTGATCGCCACCAGCTTCTATGTTGTTCAGCGCACCTGCCGCACCACCTTGGCATTGCCGGGCTTCGCGCGATTCGTGTTCTGGGGATACCAGCTTTTCATCGTCCTTGCCGCGACCGGCTATCTGATGGGTGTTACCCAATCGAAAGAATATGCCGAGCCGGAATGGTACGTCGATCTCTGGCTGACTGTCGTCTGGCTCGCCTATCTGGCGGTGTTTGTCGGCACTCTGCTGCGCCGCCGCGAGCCGCATATCTATGTCGCCAACTGGTTTTACCTAGCCTTCATCGTCACGATTGCGATGCTGCATGTGGTCAACAATCTGGCAATGCCGGTCAGCCTGCTGGGATCGCGCAGTTACAGCGCCTTTGCCGGGGTGCAGGATGCGCTGACCCAGTGGTGGTATGGCCACAATGCGGTTGGTTTCTTCCTTACCGCAGGCTTTCTGGCGATGATGTATTATTTCGTGCCCAAGCAGGCGAACCGCCCGGTCTATTCCTATCGCCTGTCGATCATCCACTTCTGGTCGCTGATCTTCCTCTATATCTGGGCGGGCCCGCACCACCTCCATTACACCGCGCTGCCCGATTGGGCGCAGACGCTGGGCATGGTGTTCTCAATCATGCTGTGGATGCCTAGCTGGGGCGGGATGATCAACGGTCTGATGACCTTGAACGGCGCGTGGGACAAGGTTCGCACCGATCCGATCATCCGCATGATGGTGCTAGCGCTCGCCTTCTACGGGATGAGCACGTTCGAAGGTCCGATGCTGTCGATCAAGGCGGTGAACAGCCTGTCGCATTACACCGACTGGACCATCGGCCATGTCCATTCCGGCGCGCTGGGATGGAACGGGATGATCACATTTGCGTGCGTCTATTATCTCGTGCCGCGGCTATGGCAGAAAGAGCGGCTGTATTCGCTGCGGATGATCAATTGGCACTTCTGGCTCGCGACGCTGGGGATCGTTTTCTACGCCTCCAGCATGTGGGTCGCCGGGATTACGCAGGGCCTGATGTGGCGCGAATATGGGTCTGACGGTTACCTCGTAAACAGCTTTGTCGACACCGTTGCCGCGCTCGCGCCGATGTATTGGATGCGTGCCTTTGGCGGGCTGCTCTATCTCTTGGGCGCGGCGATCATGACCTATAATATCTGGATGACCATCGCCGGCTATCAGCGTGCCGAAGCGCCCATGGGCGACACCGCATACGACCCCGCCGCAGATCGCCCGATCCCCACCCAACCGCACGCCGAACCGGCAGAATAAGGGGCCATTCAGATGAGCAACACCTCTCCAAATCAGGGCGCATTTGAAAGCCATAAGAAGCTTGAAAGGAATATCACCCTGCTTGCTGCAGCGACCCTTGTGACCGTGGCCATTGGCGGGATCGTGGAAATTGCGCCGCTGTTCTGGATCGACAACACGATCGAGAAGGTCGAGGGGATGCGCCCCTACACTCCGCTCGAACAGGCGGGGCGCGACATCTATGTGCGCGAAGGCTGCTATCTTTGCCATAGCCAGATGATCCGGCCTTTCAGGGACGAAGTCGAACGCTACGGCCATTACAGTCTCGCTGCGGAAAGTATGTACGATCATCCGTTCCAATGGGGATCGAAACGCACCGGGCCAGACCTTGCGCGGGTCGGCGGGCGCTATTCGGATAGCTGGCATGTCCAACATCTCAAGGACCCGCAAAGCGTTGTCCCGCAAAGCATCATGCCCAGCTACAGCTTCCTTGCTGAAACGCCGCTCAAAGTGGCGGATATTTCGGCCAATCTGACCGCGCTCAGCCGGGTCGGCGTGCCTTACACCCAGGCTGACATTGCGGCGGCCGAAACCGACATATTCGCACAGGCAAATCCCGAGCTCGATGCAGGCGATCTGGCAACCCGGTATCCCAAGGCACAGATCCGCGACTTTGACGGCAACCCAGCGCGCGTCACCGAAATGGATGCGCTGATTGCCTATCTCCAGATGCTGGGCACGCTGGTCGATGTCGAAAGCGCAGCGGCGCAGGCCGAACTGGCGGAGGAGAAAGGCCGATGAACCTTTACGAAGCCTTGCGCCACTTTGCCGACAGCTACGGTCTGGCGATCATTTTCGGCACCTATCTGCTGCTCTGCGGTTGGCATTTCCTGCCGCATTCGCGCGCGGGAGTTGAACAGGCGAAACTTTCGATTTTCGAGGAAGACGACGATGTCTGACCAAGACCACACAGATGAAGCCACGGGCACCGAATTCGTCGGCCACGAATGGGACGGGATCAAGGAACTCAACACCCCGCTGCCGCGCTGGTGGCTGTGGACCTTTTATGCCTGCATTGCGTGGTCTTTGGTCTATGTCGTGTTGTATCCTGCTTGGCCGATGGTCGAACAGGCGACCGAGGGCACCTTGGGTTGGTCCTCGCGCCGCGAACTAGCCGATGACATCGCTGCGGTGGAGACGGCACGTGCGCAGACCTATCAACGGATAGCCGCAACCGACATCACCGCGCTTGGACAGGATGCCGACCTGCTGGGACAGGCGATTGCTGGCGGTGCGGCGGCGTTCAAACAACACTGCGTCCAGTGCCATGGCGCTGGGGCCGCCGGATATGAACAATATGGCTACCCCAACCTCAACGATGACGACTGGATCTGGGGCGGGAAACTGACCGATATCGAATACACCCTGACCCACGGTGTTCGCTGGGAAGGGTCGGACGAAACGCGGGTAACCTATATGCCTGCTTTCGAAGGAATATTTGATCGCGCGCAAATCGATGCACTGGTCGTTCACGTCCGCTCGCTAAGCGGTGATGGGGCTGGCAGCGCAGCGGGGGCGCAATTGTTCTCGGACAATTGTGCAGCCTGCCATCAGGCCAGCGGCGAAGGCGACCGTGCAATCGGCGCGCCCGCGCTCGACGACGCAATCTGGCTATATGGCGGCGGTGCGGCGAATATTCGCCAGCAAATCCTTGCGCCGCGGCACGGGATCATGCCCGGCTGGAGCGACAAGCTCAACCCGGTCACAATCCGCATGTTGGCCGCCTATGTCCACTCGCGCGGCGGCGGCGAAATGGCGGAAAGCGCGGCGCCCACCCAAAACCCGGAACAGGCAGAAGGGGCCGGAGACGATGATCGCCCCTGAAGTCGACCCTGACGACCCGAAGCCCGCGCGCGATTGGCAGGAAGCACTCGGCGAGGCAGGCGTAACCGAGCGCGCCGCCCTGCCGGTTTCTCCTGCGCTGCGAAAGCCGCCGGTCGCCGCGAGGCCTGCCGGAAACGGCAATCTCTACGAAGCCCGCGCCAGCGTTCATAACAAGCG
This sequence comes from Qipengyuania sp. ASV99, assembly GCF_047872805.1. Taxonomy (NCBI): domain Bacteria; kingdom Pseudomonadati; phylum Pseudomonadota; class Alphaproteobacteria; order Sphingomonadales; family Erythrobacteraceae; genus Qipengyuania; species Qipengyuania sp. ASV99. Next base: position 18,949 of record NZ_JBLQUK010000012.1, read on the forward strand.
TATCGACGGACCGTTTCGCCGGTTCAAATGGCTGGTCATGTTCGTCACGCTGACGATCTATTACGTGACCCCGTGGATCCGCTGGGACCGCGGGCCCTATGCGCCGGATCAGGCGGTGCTGATCAATCTGGCCAACCGCCGGTTCTATATGTTCGATATCGAAATCTGGCCGCACGAATTCTATTTCGTCGCCGGGATGCTGATTATGGCAGGGATTGGCCTGTTTCTGGTCACCAGCGCTGTGGGCCGGGCATGGTGCGGTTATGCCTGCCCGCAGACCGTGTGGACCGACCTGTTTCAGCATATCGACCGCTTCATCGACGGGGATCGCAACGCCCGCGCGCGGTTGGATAAGGCACCCTGGAGTCCAGCGAAATTTGCACGCCGTTTGGGCAAATGGACGATTTATCTAATTATCAGCCTGCTAACGGGCGGCGCGTGGATTCTCTATTTTGCTGACGCCCCAACACTGTTCGCGGATTTCTTCGCGCTCAACGCCGATCCGCTAGCCTATATGACGGTCGCCATATTGACCGGCACGACATTCTGGCTGGGCGGATTCATGCGCGAACAGGTGTGCATCTACATGTGCCCCTGGCCGCGCATCCAGGGCGCAATGATCGACGAAAACTCGCTGATCGTGACGTATAAGGACTGGCGCGGAGAGCAGCGCGGCAGCCTCAAGAAGGCTCTGAAGGAACCGGAGAAATACGGCGACTGCATCGATTGCCGCGAATGTGTCGCGGTGTGCCCGACGGGTATAGACATTCGTGAAGGCCAACAGATCGGCTGCATCACCTGCGCATTGTGTATCGACGCCTGTGACCGTGTGATGCAAGACATTGGCCGTCCGCGCGGACTGATCGATTACGCAACGCTTGATCAATGCGAGGCCGAAGCCGGCGGCGCTGAGGCGACGCCCGCGTGGATGGCGCTGCTGCGACCGCGCACCTTTATCTATTTTGGCATTTGGGGCGCAATCGGACTTGCCATGCTGTTTGCACTTGGCACGCGCTCGCACACTGACCTCACAGTGTCGCCCGATCGCAATCCACCCTATATGTTGATGAAGGACGGGTCGGTGCGCAACGCCTATACCCTGCGGCTGCGCAATATGGAGGCTCGCCCGCGCGATATGGAGGTGGCGCTGATCGGCCTCCCCGATGGCGCGGTCATGTGGACCGACCGGATCGGCAGCGATGCCGCCGCCGCTGTGCAGACGATCAAGGTTCCGGCTGACGAAACCCGCGTTGTGCGCACCTATGTGACGATCCCCGCCGGAACCAGCGCAGATCGCTTCACGTTCCAGCTGACTTCGCTCGATGAACAGCGCGAACAAGACCTCGCCGAAACGACCTTTAACACTCCCGGAGGAAATTGATGGCTGATACGCAAGGCAAAGGCTCCTTCACCGGGCGGCACATGGCTTTGGCCATGATTGGCGGGTTCGGCATCGTTATTGCGGTCAATTTCACCATGGCGAGCCTCGCGGTCGGCGGCTTTCACGGGGTGGTGGTCGAAAATTCCTATGTTGCCAGCCAGCGCTTCAACGGCTGGCTGGCACAAGCCGAAGCCTCCCGCGCGCTGGGCTGGACCGCAGAGATCAGCCGGGATGAGGGCGGTTTCGTGATGGTTTCGGCAAGAGATCTGCCCGCAGGCGCCGCCATAACCGCGCAGCTGCGCCGCCCGCTTGGCGCACATGAATTCGCCGCAGTGACTTTTGAGCCCGCGGGCACGGGCCTTTATCGCTCGACCAAGCCTGTTGCCGAGGGACGCTGGACCCTGCGCCTGTATATCGAAGCCGGTGACCAGCGTTGGGCGCAAGAAAGCGAGTTGAAGTGAACGCCCCTGCATCGCTCCCCAACCCAGGCACCGCGACAAAGGGCACACGTTTCACCGTGCCTGGAATGCGCTGCGTCGGATGCATCGCCAAGATCGAGCGCGAGTTGCCCAAACTCGATGGCATCCATGCAGCACGCGTAAATTTCTCAGCCAAACGCGTCGCGGTGCAACACGATCCTGAGGTCACAGAAGCCGCTCTGACCGAAGCCTTGCTGAGGCTTGGTTTTGAAGCACAACCCGTAGCCGAAAATCCGCTGGGTCAAGAGACGCAGGAGCGCAAAGCGCTGCTGCGCGCATTGGGTGTGGCTGGCTTTGGCATGATGAACATCATGCTGTTATCGGTCAGCATCTGGTCGGGCGCAGACGGCGCAACGCGCGCGCTGTTTCACTGGCTTTCGGCGCTGATTGCACTGCCGGTCATCGCCTATTCGGGCCGTCCGTTCTTTGCCTCTGCATGGATGGCGCTCAAATACCGGCGCACCAATATGGACGTGCCGATTTCCATCGGTGTGATCCTCGCTGCGGCCCTCAGCCTGTATGAAACGATCACTCACGGGGGCCATGCCTATTTCGAAAGCGCAGTGATGCTGTTGTTCTTTCTGCTCGCGGGGCGCGCGCTCGATGCCGAAATGCGCACCCGCACCCGCGCCGGGATTGGCGCATTGCTGGGTCGGATGGGGAAAAGCGCAAGCGTCATCGGGCCGGACGGATCGGCCCGGCGGATTGCAGCGCGCGACCTTGAAGCCGGTATGCTGGTGCTGGTCTCCGCTGGAGAAGCGCTGGCCGCCGATGGCACAGTCGAGCAGGGCAGCAGCGCCGTCGACAATTCCATGCTGACCGGCGAAAGCGCACCCGAGGCGGTGACTGTAGGGTCGCCGGTTCATGCCGGGGCGATCAATCTGTCGGTCCCGTTCCAGATGCGGCTGACCCGCACCGCCGATGACACTACGCTTGCAGAAATCGCGCGGCTGATGGACGAAGCGGGGCAATCGCGCAGCCAATATGTGCGGATCGCCGATCGCGCTGCGCGCCTCTATGCGCCGGTGGTCCACACCTTGGCGCTGCTGGCCTTTGCCGGGTGGATGATCGCGGGCGCGGGCTGGCACCAATCGCTGACCATTGCCATTGCAGTGCTGATTATCACCTGCCCCTGCGCCTTGGGACTGGCGGTGCCTGCGGCCCAAGTGGTGGCATCAGGCGCGCTGCTCAAACGCGGTATGTTGGTAAAGGACGGCAGCGCACTCGAACGACTGGCAGAGGTCGATGTTGCTGTGTTCGACAAGACCGGGACCCTGACCATCGGAGAGCCGCGAGCGGACCTATCTCCGCTGAATTCTACCGCGCGCGCAGTGGCGCTGGGACTGGCACAGAACAGCCGCCATCCACTCAGCCGGGGACTCACGGAGGCCTTGATCAAGGTGGGTGCCTCGCCTGCCGTTGTTACACATATCAAAGAAGTCGGTGGGCATGGCTTGCATGGGCGCTGGAATGGCGTTGAGGTTGCCCTTGAACGACCCGATCGAGATGCCTCTGGGGGCGCGCTCGCCGCGCGGCTGCGCATCGGCGAGCGAGTGACCGACATCAGTTTCAGCGACCCTTTGCGCCCCGATTGCGCGCAGACGCTCAGCAGCTTGCGCCGTTTCGGAATCGACTCAAGCATTCTTTCCGGCGATCGCCGCGCGCCGGTGGAAGCGGTTGCGGCCCTCTTTGGCCTTGCGTTCGCAAGCGAGGTTTCGCCGCGGGACAAGCTCGCTGTGCTGGAGGGTCTGCGCGAGGCGGGCAAGAAGCCGTTGATGATCGGTGACGGCCTAAACGATGGACCCGCGCTTGCTGCTGCTCACGCCTCTATTGCGCCAAGCACCGCCAGCGACGCGAGCCAGCAAGCCGCCGATGCCGTGTTCATTGGTGAAGCATTGATGCCGGTTGCACAGGCGATACGCGTGGCGCGCAGGGCCATGGCGATCGTGCGGCAAAATTTCGGCTTTGCGGTGCTTTACAATGCACTTGCCGTCCCGTTGGCACTGTTGGGCCATGTTACACCCCTTATTGCAGCGCTTGCGATGTCGTTAAGCTCGATCGTGGTGGTCGGAAATTCGCTGAGATTGGCAGGAGCCGCGAATGACGGGAGCGCGCGGTGACCGGGCTGGTGCTGCTCATCCCCATCGCCTTGTTGATGGGAGCGGCGGGGCTGGTCGCGTTTCTGTGGTCAATGCGCAGCGGTCAATATGAAGACATGGACGGCGCGGCCGCTCGGATCCTGATCGAAGATGAGGAGAGTGGCGTATGAAACTTGTGCTACTGCTCCTTGCGATGACACCAATCTCGCTCGGCCCGCTGCCGGCTATAGACCGCACACTTACACTGAGCTTGTGCAACGGCGGGGACATTGCAATCCCGCTGGAAGACGGCAACAGCGGGCAAGGACGCGATTGTCACCAACAAGGCTGCCATGCGGGCAGCTGCCGCCAAAGGGCTAAACACCTCCGTATGCAGGCCGCCTGACCGCGTACCAAACCCGCTTTCACCAAAGCGGTCTTGTCCCTATGGCTCCGGGAAAGAATGCCGCCAAGCGCGGCGCGATTAACCGGAGAAACGCCCATGAAAACCCGCGCCGCTGTGGCATTCGAAGCCCAAAGGCCACTCGAAATCGTCGAGCTAGATCTGGAAGGGCCAAAGCCGGGAGAAGTGCTGGTAGAAATCATGGCGACCGGCATCTGCCATACCGATGCCTATACACTCGACGGGCTCGACAGCGAGGGGATTTTCCCCAGCGTACTGGGTCACGAAGGCGCAGGGATCGTCCGCGAAGTGGGCGTCGGCGTCACCAGCGTCGCGCCGGATGATCACGTCATCCCGCTCTACACCCCAGAATGCCGCCAATGCAAAATGTGCCTGTCAGGCAAGACCAATCTCTGCAGTGCAATTCGCGCGACACAGGGCAAGGGGCTGATGCCAGACGGCACCTCGCGGATGAGTTACAAGGGGCGGACGATCTATCACTATATGGGCTGTTCGACCTTCTCGAATTTCATCGTCCTGCCCGAAATCGCAGTAGCCAAAATTCGCACCGATGCACCCTTCAACAGCGCCTGCTACATTGGGTGCGGGGTGACGACGGGCGTGGGCGCGGTGGTCAACACCGCTAAGGTGAAGCCGGGCGACAATGTGGTGGTGTTCGGGCTCGGCGGGATCGGGCTCAACGTTATTCAGGGCGCGAGGATGGCGGGCGCTGACCGGATCGTGGGTGTAGACATCAACCCGGCGAAACGCGAATGGGGTGAAAGGTTCGGGATGACCCACTTCGTAAACCCGCGCGAAACCGTCGACGTGGTGGCGCATCTGGTCGAACTGCTCGATGGCGGGGCGGACTATTCGTTCGATTGCACTGGCAACACCGAAGTCATGCGCGATGCGCTGGAATGCTGTCACAAGGGTTGGGGCACGTCGATCATCATCGGTGTCGCCGAAGCTGGGCGGGAAATTTCCACTCGCCCGTTCCAATTGGTGACCGGCCGAAATTGGCGCGGTACGGCGTTCGGCGGGGCCAAGGGCCGAACCGACGTACCCAAAATCGTCGACTGGTACATGAACGGCAAGATCGCAATCGACCCGATGATCACTCACACGCTAAGTTTGGAGGAGATCAACAAGGGGTTCGACTTGATGCATAGCGGCGAAAGCATTCGCAGCGTGGTCGTTTTTTGATGCCTCATCGCAGCCTAGAGAGCGTTAGCGGGGCTCCAGAAACTGCCGGACCTGCGCGCGCAACTGGTCGGGATAACTGTCCGCTATTCGATTAAAATCATCTCTTCCATAAAACCGAACAAGAGTTGCCTCGGAGGCGACGAAATATTCAATTGCCGACAATAGCGAATAGAGATGCGCGAATTTCTGCGCGAATGTCAGCGGTTTCAGCGTTTCGATCTGATTGAGCATGTCGACTATCTGGTCGAGATATGTCTTGAAAAACCATTCGTCTGCAGGCGCCTGGCTGCGCTGATCTTCGAGCAGTTCACGCATCAGGACTTTTGAATCGAGCGGATTTGCGCGGGCGGCAGCGTAGATACGGAGGATCATATCTTCGAATTGCTGTTCTGGCGGCTTTCCCGTATCCACTCCAGCGCGCATCGCCCCCAGCAATCGCCACGCAATACCCTTCAACACCTCGCGGTAGAGATCTTCCTTGCGTCTAAAATGATAAAGCAGCGCCTGCTTTGTCAGGCCCACTTCACCGGCAATCTGCGCGATGCTCGCCCCGTAAAACCCGCGTTCGGCGAATTGACGATGCGCAGCCGCCAGCAGCCTTTCACGCGCGGTATCTTGAACGATTTCCATGTTTTCCGCGACCATCAACCGGCGATAGAGCAAAATTGGCCATTGAAAAAGCCAAGCGGATTGCCCGCTTCGCCCATGCTCGCCAATGCGCCCAATCCAGTTACCTCGCCAAGGATCATGGTGTGGTCGCCTGCCGGATAGTCCGACCAGCGACGACATTCGATATGTCCCATCGAGCCGACAACAATCGGCAGGCCGCCGGGACTTGAGGCAAAATCTTCGAGCCGCAGCAGACTGTCGCCATGCGCCGCGTATCGCCTTGCCAGCTCTGCCTGTTCAAGCGCCAGAATGCTGATCGCAAAACGGTCTGCTTCGGCAAAGGCGGCATAGCGGCCCGAGGAATTCTGCAGGCTCCAGCACAGCAGCATCGGATCGAGCGAAACGGACACCAGCGAATTGACGGTCATCGCGGTCAATCCATGCGGACCTTCAGGCACGGAAACCACGCAAACCCCGGTCGCAAACAGCCCCATCACCTGCCGGTATTCGGCGATGCCTGGCGGTTCTGCATGCTGGGCGTTGCGCAACGGGAACTCCAAAAAAGTGGGGAAATAGGGCCGGACGACGTTTGTTACTGGCGCGTTCGACGAGGGCGCGCAAATTGTCAATGTAACGTCAAATCTTGCAAGCGCCCTTTTTATTGTAATGTTTGACGCGCAATCCGCAGGTCCGGGATAGGTTCCACAATGTTGCGGCATGTTTTCGGGCACCGATGCACCATCTGAACGTTCTCGTAACCAAGTATCCGCAACATATTGGTTTGGCAGTCCACATGATCGACCGCGTCGGCGAAGCTCTCAAGGATTTTCTCAAACAGGAAAGCGCCGGCGGCATCGTGCTGATCGCGGCGGCGGCGCTGGCTTTAATCATCGCCAACACGCCGCTTGCGCCGGCATATTTCGGGACTTTGGAGACAAAGCTGAATGTGTCCTTTGGCGACTTCGCCATCAACAAGGCTCTGATCCTTTGGATCAATGACGGCCTGATGGCGATCTTCTTCTTCCTGATCGGCCTCGAGGTAAAGCGCGAGATTATGGGCGGGCAATTGTCGAGCTGGGACAAGGCCTCGCTCCCGCTGGCCGCTGCGATTGGCGGGATGGCAATCCCGGCGCTTATTTTCGCCGCGTTCAATTTCAATTCGCCAGAAAGCATTGGTGGCTGGGCAATCCCGGCGGCAACCGACATCGCTTTTGCACTGGGGATATTGTCACTGCTCGGCCCGCGCGTGCCGGTGGCGATGAAAGCATTGTTGCTGGCTATCGCGGTCATCGACGATATCGGAGCGATTATGGTGATCGCGCTGTTTTACTCGGGCGAGATCAAGCTCGATATGCTGATCGGCGGCGGTATCACCCTCGCGTTGTTGTTTGCCATCGGACGACTGAGGATCGCCAGCGCCATCCCCTATGTCCTTCTGACGGTCGTACTGTGGGTGTTCGTGCTCAAATCCGGGGTGCACGCCACGCTTGCTGGAGTGACCGCCGCGATGATGGTGCCAATGGCGGCGCGCGACGGTTCTCGCCTGCTCGAACACATGGAGCACGCGTTGCACAAATGGGTCGCATTCGTCATCATCCCTATCTTTGGTTTTGCCAACGCGGGCGTGACCTTGATTGGTCTATCGTTCGCCGACTTGCTTGCGCCGCTGCCTCTGGGAATTGCGCTGGGCCTGCTGATTGGCAAGCAAGTGGGCATCGTCGGCTTTGCCTGGCTGGCGGTGAAGGCGGGCATCGCCAAGCTTCCCGAAGGCGTGGGCTGGCGCAAGATCCACGGGCTCTCGCTGCTCGCGGCGATTGGCTTCACGATGAGCCTGTTTATCGGCAATCTCGCCTTTGCTGATCCTCAACTGGTCGATGCGGTCAAGCTGGGCGTCCTTTCGGGATCGCTGATAGCCGCGATTGGAGGCTATTTTCTGCTCAAAGCAGCCTTGCCCGAAGCTGCGGGGCAAGCCAAGGCTGGTGCCAATCCAGCACTTGATTAGGACGCTTTGATGCCAACACTGGGTCAGCCCACCACCCGCACTGTCAGGGTCAATGGCATTAGTCTTACCTATTACGAGTGGCGCGCAAAGCCCGGCAACCAGCAGCCGCCGCTGCTCTTTGCGCATGCCACGGGCTTTCACGGGCGCGTTTTCGATGCGGTGGCAGAACATTTCCCCGACCGCCGGGTGATCTCGCTAGACATTCGCGGCCATGGTCGCAGCGACGGCGGGCCGATCGACGACTGGCGCACATTGTCCGACGATGTCAGCGCTTTTCTCGATCAATTGCGCATTCGCCGTGCAGTGGGCATTGGCCATTCGATGGGCGCGCACACATTGGTGCAATGCGCGGCTGATCGGCCGGAAGCGTTCAGCCAGCTGGTCCTGTTCGATCCCGTCATTCTTGCACCAGAATTCTATGCCGAAGACGCTGCGCCATACACAGCGGACGCGCCGCATCCTGCAATCCGCCGGAAACGCGACTTTGCCTCACCCGAGGCCATGATGGAGCGCTTTGCTCCGCGTGATCCCTATATTCTGTTCAATGCCCGCGTGTTTGAAGATTATTGCCGCTATGGTCTAAAGCAGGTTGAAAGCGGCGGCTATGTGCTCGCCTGTTCGCCTGAGATGGAGGCCAGCGTCTACGCCTCCAGCCGCAGCAATCGGGGCATTCTCGATGCGGCTTCAAAAGTTGCGGCGCCAGCATTGGTGGTGCGGGCACAGCAGAGCGATCTGAACGATTTCAAGAGCTCGCCAACATGGCCGAAACTCTCGGCGCTGTTGCCTAATGGCCGGGACCTCTATCGCCCCGACCGCACCCATTTCCACCCGCTCGAAGACCCCGATGATGCCGCGCGGATAATCGCCGACGCATAAGCATCTCAGATCCCGGCCTAGACTGCTTTTGCAGCGGCGAGCAGATCGGCGAAATCTTCGCGCACCTGCGCCAATTCTTCGAGCGAAGCCTGCTGCATGTTGCGCGCTATGGCAGCCGCCAACCCGCCATAGAATTGCGTCATCGGCCCATAAAGAGGGTTTTGCGGAGCAACGCTGCGCGCCAGCCACATGGCAATTCCATGCGCCCGCGACAGTGGCTCGGTCGGCGAACGATCCCGTCCGCGTTCAAGCGCAAGCAGCGCCTGCGCCAAGGCCGAAATCGCTTCTTCAAGGCAAATCAGCGTCAGTTTTTCACCCGTCGACGCCTCGATCCGCGCGTCGAGGTCGACCCGGCGATAGGCCTGCGCTGGGTTTTGAAAAAGCATCTGCATCACCGCATCGTCAACCTAGTTGGACGAACCGTTCCAGGCGTCGATCTGCTGCTGAAGGAAGCTGAGCGTGGACTGAGAGCCTGCTACACGGCGCTCCGCTGCGATCAAGTCGCGGGTCAGGCGCGAGCGCAGATTTTCCTGCTGATCGGCAATCCGCGCCAACCGGTCATCATTGCGTTCAATCTGCGCTTCATACCGCACCAGCGACCCGCCCAGTGATCCCGGATCGCTGCGCAGGCTGTTGTCACGGGCAAGATTGTCCATGGTGGCAAACACTCCGAATGCGCCGGTCGTGAACATGGCGGCGACCGCATCGGGGTTGGAATTTATCGCATCATTCAGCCGCGCCGCATCCAGTTCAAACGTCCCGTCACGATTGAGCGAGAGGCCAAGATCGGCCAGCGTCGAAGGCTCTCCCGCATCAGCCCCCGGCATCACCGTTTCATTGGTCAGCCGCGCCAGATCGCGCTTTAATTCGCGTGTGCCGGGATCATTGCCCAAAGTCCCACCAAAGGCCGCGCCTTCTGCATTGAGCAATCCGGCCAGATCGTTGAGCGCGGCGGTGAAATCGGTCATCACGCTGGTGATCGCCGAAGAATCGTTGGCAAAGCTGATCGTGGTCGGCGCGCCTATATTGGTGCCCGTAAGGTTCAGACGGATCCCTTCGGGCAGGCCCGTCACCGCATTGCTCGCGCTGCTCAGAGGCACCGAATCGAGCGCGAAAAGCGCGTCCTTCGAAGTCGCGCGCAACTCCCCTGAATCGGTGGCGGGCTGCCACGACAGATAGGACAGGTCGCCTTGCGCAGGGATCGGCAACAATGCGCTGCTTTCCCCTTCGACAGTAAAGCCGTTTGCGGCCCCTTCCTGTCCCTTTATCACCAGCTGGGCACCGCCAGTGCCGTTGGCGACATAGGCATCGAGCGTGCCGCCGCCGGCAGAGTTGATCTTTGCCGCCAGCGTCGCCAGCGTGTCGGTCGCCTCAACCGTGATTTCGAGCGGAGCTTGCGCGCCGTCTTCGGCAAAAGTCGCGCCATCGACGGTGCCGAACCTGATGCGCAGAGTGCCCTCGCCAACCAGATCGCTGCTCGCGCCAAAGCTTTTGGAAACCAAGGTTTGACTGCTGGCGAGTTGGCTGACTTCGAGCGAATAGGTGCCCGTCGGGGTCAGCCCCGGTGTGGTCGAAACGCTCGCCACAGCCGGATTGCCGATGGCGGCGCGCGGGGCCAGATCGCCCGTGCGAATCCGGTCGCCCAAGGCGCTGGCGAGGTCCGTCAACGCGCTGCGCAGCAATGAAGCGGAGGAAATACGCGCGGTCAGCGCTTCATTGCGCGCCTCAATATTGCCGCGCTGAAATCCGAAACTGGCCTCCGACAGATCGCTGGCAAGCTGGACAAAGTCCACGCCGCTGCCTGCGCCAAAGGCCGAGATGATTGATGAGCCGGGATTATCCATACGCTTCAGGACGGACGTTTGCGCATGGGCTTAAGCCATTTATTCAGGCCTTCCGTCCGCATCAAAACGCAATTCTGCGGGCACTTCGACACGCGGCATCCGTGGTTTCTCCCCGCGCTTCAGCGACAGCACGAACGCCACCAATGCAGCGATGGCAATATACAATTCCTCACGCACCATCTGATTGTTGCGGGTGGTGAAATAGATGGCGCGGGCGAGCTGCGGATAATGCAGCACCGGCAGGTCCGCCTCGCTTGCGAGTTCGCGCATCGCCAGCGCGGTTTCGCCGCGCCCTTTGGCCAGCACAACCGGCGCAGGGGCAAGCGCAGGATCATAGGTCAGTGCAATGGCAAAGTGCATCGGGTTGACGATCACGAATTGCGCCTCTTTCATGGCCTTGCCGACGCTTCCGCGCGCCAGATCACGCTGCCGCTGACGCCGCGCCATCTTCATTTCGGGTGAACCTTCGGATTGCTTGTGCTCATCGCGCATATCCTGATGGCTCATTTTCAACCGCTTGTTTTGCTGAAACCGCTGGAGCGGATAGTCCACCGCTGCGATCACCAGCAGCCCGCCAACCAGCATCGCCGCCAACGCGCCCCCGGTATCCCACGCATAACCAAGCTGCGCGTCCAGCGAACCGCGCCCGATACCCAACAATCCAGTCAGATTGTTCGACACCCAATACCACGCGATCGATCCAAGCAACGCCAGCTTTAGGATCGACTTGCCCAATTCTATCAGGCCCTGAACCCCAACAATCCGCTTCATTCCCGACAGCGGATTGATGCGCGATCCTTTGGGCAAGAGGTTTTCGGGAACGAAGCGCCCTTCGCCGAGCAACATTTGCGATCCCACGGTGATAATCATCACGCCCAGACCAAGCACGAAAATGGGTGGCAGAATCGCGCCCGCTGCTTCCATGATGAGCGTAGCCGGGGCGAATTCCCCCAATCCCGCCGCGTCAAAGCGAAAACTGTTTCGGGCAACGCCTAAGATTCCATCCATCAACCACGGGCCGATAAAGGGCAGCATGAAAACGCCAGTCGCCATGGCGGCGGCGGTGGCGACTTCCTTTGAACGCAGAACGTCGCCCTTCTTCGCCGCGTCGCTTTTGCGCTTTGGGGTCGGATCAAACCTCTTTTCGCCGCTGGTCTCCTCGCTCACCCCGCGCCCCCCAATGCCAGCGCGCCGGGTCCGAACAGGCTGGCGGATTGTTCAAGCGTGACGGTCAGCAGATCGATGAATTGTTCAACCACAATCGGCATAACGATAATCAGCGCGGCGATCCCGGCGAGCACCCCGGCAGGCAGACCCAGCGCGAAGAGGTTGAGCGCGGGGGCGGAGCGCGAGATCGTGCCGGTGACGACTTGCACCAACAGCAACACTAACACCACCGGCAGCGCAATCGCGGCGGCGGTGGCAAATCCATATCCGGCAAACATCACAATCGCCTGCGCTTCCACGTTCCCCACCGCAAACGATCCTGCCGGGAGCACGCGATAACTCTCGATCAGCAGCTCAAACCACAGCAAGTGGCCGCCAATGGCGTAAAACAGCAATGTCAGGATCAATCCGAAATAGGTGCCTAGCGCCCCCGATTGTGCGCCGCTGGATGGGTCAATCGACGTTGCAATGGCCAGCCCCATTGTGCCCGCGATCTGCTCTGCCGCAATCAACGGCACGGCAAAGGAAACTTGCAACAAAAAACCCAGTGCGGCGCCGATCATGACCTCTTGGACCACCGCCAGAACTGCGGCAAAGCTCATCATCTCGGGCACTTGCGGCAAAGGCATCCAGATGCCGACGAACAGCGCAAAGACAATTGCCAGCAGTGCGCGCAATTGCGGCGGCACCGCCATGCCGCCGATCATCGGGGCTGCGAGCAAGGCCGCGCCGCAGCGGATCGAAAGGAAGAGAATGTGCCACAATTGCTCCTCCAGCCCGCCAAAGCCGAGATCGAGGACAGTCATGGATCAGGCCGAAATCTGTGCAATCTGCGCAAAAATCTCGCGCAGGAAATCGCCCAGCAATGCCATCATCGTGCCCCCCAGAACCACGAAAACCAGCGCGGTGATCGCCAATTTGGGCACGAATGTCAGCGTCTGTTCGTTAACCGAAGTCGCCGCCTGAATGATCCCGACGAGCAGCCCCACAATCAACGCAGCGCAAAGCACCGGGCCGACAATCAGCGCCGTCACCCACAGCGTCTGATCGGCCAGCGCCAGCAATTGTGCGTCTTCTTGCATCGCGGGTCCTTCAGGCAAAACTCATGGCGAGGCTGCCCATCAGCAGCGCCCATCCATCGACCAGCACGAACAGCAGCAGCTTGAATGGCAACGAGATAATCGTTGGCGATAGCATCATCATCCCCAGGCTCATGAGCACGCTGGCGACCACCAGATCAATGACAAGGAACGGCAGGAACAGCATGAAACCGATCTGAAACGCCGTTTCGAGCTCGCTGGTCACGAACGAGGGCAGCAGGATCGAGAACGGGATCTTCGCCGGGTCATCAAATTGGCCCACGCCTGCGATATCCGAGAACATGATCAGATTGGCCTCGCGTGTCTGCGCCAACATAAAGGTGTGAAAGGCTTCGCCCGCGCTGGCGATGGCGGCATCGGCACCGATCGTTCCGGCGGAATAGGGCGCGATGGCGACCACATTCACGGTGTCGATGGTTGGGGCCATCACGAATAGCGACAGGAACAGCGACAACCCCACCAGCACCTGTGTCGGCGGAGAGCCTTGCAGGCCCAACGCCTGACGCAGGATCGACAACACAATGAGAATACGCAGGAAACTGGTCATCATCAGCACGATCGCGGGCAGGATCGTAAGCAGGCTCATCACCAGCAGGAGCTGGATCGAGAAGCTCAGCGGCGCGCCTTCGCCCGCGCCTCCGCTGCCCAGGGCGCGTTCAATCGCGCCGCCAATTCCGGCTGGTTCTGCCGCCGTCGCTATCGCTGCCATGGCAGGGTCTGCCAGCGCAAACATGGTTAACGCCAAAACACACAATGCGGCACCGAGCCTGCGGAAATGGTTCATCACGCTTGCCCGATTTCGCTGATTGTTGTCGACGCGAGCGTGGGCGCCGGGGCCCGGCCCGGAGCTTCGCCTAGCCGCACCAATCCGTTGCGGGTGCAACCCAGTAGAATTTCGGTATCGTGAAACCGAACGACCGCCAGTTTCAACCCCGGTGACAGCATCGTCGTTTCGATCAAGGCGACGCTCTGCCCGGTGCCATGCGCGCCCACCAATCGCGTCTGCAAGAACCGGGTGAGCCGCAGGCTACCCCAAATAAGAGCCGCCAGCAGCGGCAACAGCAGCGCCAACCGCAGGAAATATTCGACCATCATGACGGTTGGTTCCCGCGTGCAGACACTTCCTCTTCGCCCACAAGGCTGACGATGCGCAAGGCAAAGCGGCCATCCTGCGCCACCACCTCGCCGCGCGCGACGATCCGGCCATTGGCGGTCACATCGAGCAATTCATCGGTCAGCCGGTTGAGCGCGACAACGCTGCCTTCACCTAGGGCAAGCACCTCCTTCAAGGGCATGTCCGTGCGCCCCAGTTCCACCGAAAGACGCACGGTCACATCGCCAAAGCGGTGCATAGCGGGATTGATAGCGTTCATGCGGCGGCCCCAAAATTTTCGTTGAACTGTGTTTCCCGGATTTGTCCAGGCAAGCGCGTGATGCGCAGCGCCATACGGTTTTCCAGCGTGCCCAGCGTGCCGTGGGCGAGCGTTTCTTCGCCCACTTTCAGCGGCAATTCGCGCGGGATCGCCAGTGGAATTTCATCGCCGGGCGCGAGCCGTTCCAATTGCCCCAGCGACATTGTAAATTGGCTCAAGACCGCTTCGAGCGGCAATGGCACCGCGTCAAAGGCTCCATCGGAAGCGTTGCTGCGGGCGGCGGTGTTTCCGCGCATGGCTTGCGCCGAACCCGCGCCGGGCAGCAGCGCGTCTAGCCGGTCGGCAGCAACCGCCAGCACCGCGCTCCACTGCGTTCCTGTATCCATCACCATCGTGACGGTCAGCAACGCGACCTCAGCAGCGGGATCAAAAGGCTTAAGCCGGGTCACGCTTTCACTGCGAACCAACACATCGCCGCTGCTGCGGTCTGCCGCGCCATTGGCTACGGCAATCACTTGCGCGACCAGACCCGCCATTTGTTCGGCCAGCATCGCGGCAGAACGCGGCAATTGGGGCGGCAAAGTATCGGGCAAGGTGCCATCGCCGCCAAACGAATAATCGGTCAGCGCAATCACTGTGGCGATATCGACCGAAAACAGCATGGTCTGACCAGCATCGCCGCAGCGCAGCAGACTGTTGGCCGCAACAGGGCCAATTCGTTCGAACACCGCGCTGCCCAGCATGATCTCAGGCATGGCCACCGTCACTTTCAGCTTGCCGCCTGAAAGGATTTGGCCAAATTCTTGCGCCAGTTCCCGACCGAGATCACGGCACCAGACAGCAAGATCTTCAGCGCGCTCTTCGGGACGCGGTCCACTGCGCGCAGTAAGCTCGGCGCAATGCTGCGCCAGCGGGCGTGCATCGGCAAAGGACGACGCAAATTGCGGGGACATGTTCACTGGACCAACAGCCCTTTGAAATGCACCGCCTCAATGCCGCCAAACCCTTCGTTTTCTTCAAGCACTGCATTGATGGCATCGGTCAGCCGCTTCGACAGCGCATCCTTGCCCTCGACATCGTAAATGTCCGCCTCGGGGGTCGCGGCAAGCTGCACCAGAACGGCCGAACGGATGGCAAGTTCGTGGTTCTTGACCCAACCCAGCACGCGCCCATCCCGGCGGGTCGACACGGCCAGATCAACCTGAATCAAGGCAGGTGAATCCGCCAGATTTGACGTGAACGTTTGCTCGAAACTGTAATAGGCAGTGCGATATTCGCTCCCGCCTTCTCCATAAACGGGTGCGGCTGCATCCTTGCTATCCGTCGGCATTGCATAGGGGTCGGTCTCGCCCTTGCGCACCAATTTGGGAAGATCTGGGCCGCCTTCCTGATGTGCGCCGATTAGGCCTGCGGCAAATGCACCGTACGCACCGCCCGCACCGACCGCGAGCAGCAGCACAGCGCCGAGCACCATCTTCATCATGCCCCCCTTGGGCTTGTCTGCAGCGGCGGTGTCGTCAGACTTGGCCATGCGATGTCAGCTCCTTGTTCAAACGGCGCTCGGTATCAGGCGAACAGGCCGGCTTGGCGCAGGCCTGAGGGATCACCATCGGCCGAACCGGATCGCTCCGGGCTCTCGCGCTTGTTTCCGTTGCCACTGCTTTGGTCCCGGTATGGTTGAGACGATCCTTGCCCCGACCCTGGGGAAGACCCGTAGTTGCGCTCTGTAAAGCTGCCGGTGCCGGATTGGGGGCCGCTTCCCGAACCGCCATTGCCGCCCTGCTCATGGCCCCGCTGCGATTGCCCCGGCGCGGTTTCGGCTACAGCGGAAGCACGGTCTGAAAGAGCCGCCTGTATAGCCGGGACAAACCCCGGATCGCGGCTGGAAAGGGTCGCGCGCAGGTCGGTTCCTGCGGCCTCAAGCCGCATGGTGATCGCGCCGAATTCATGATGCCTGACGGTCATTTCAGGCCGTGCGGCACGTCCCATTTCGCGGGCTTCGGATAGTTGATTGACAATCGCATCAAGCGCTTGTGCCGGGCGGCCCTCGCCACGTTGCTCTGCCCCAAGGCCGAGGGCCGTTGGAGCGGTGGCTGGCCCGGAAACCAGCGGCGCGGCCTGTGCCAGGGTCGCAGAACCCTGCAGGGATGATGAGGTCGGTGCAGCGCCAAATGTCTGCCCCTGTGACTGCAGCTGTGTTTGCGACTGCAGGGAACTTTCACCCGCCGTCCCGCCTATGCGCCCCGGATCGGCGGCATCTGCCTCGGCCAGGAAACGCACCGGTGGTTCGATGCTCCGCCCGAGCGCTTTTTCACCCTTCGCTAAACGCGGCAATGCGTCCTGCGCAAGGGTCACGCGCAGCGCGGCATCAGCCGCAGCGATTGCAGGAGCTGCGCCTGGAATGGCAAGCGCTGAGATCACCTGAAAGGCGTCGGCTTTGGGCAGTGCAGGCGTGGGCGAAACTTCGGCGCGTTCAGGTTTGTTCGCCGGGTCTGGCCTTATGGTGTCAACCGAAGCTGGCCCCGCTGGCTCGGCGGAACCTTGCGCCTTTTCGGGCAGCTCGATAGCAACAGCACCCTGCGCGGCTTGCGGCGACCATGCAGGTGGCAAGCCCTTGTCCGCCAATGCAAGTTTGGGGTCTTCGTGCTCAATCCGCTCCGGTTTTGGCCCGCGTTCGTTCAACGGGGCAACCGCAACGCCCGGCAGTGGCGCAGGCGCGGCTGCGCCTTTGGGCAGGACCTTCGCCTTGGCTGGATTTTGGGTGGTTGGGACAACTTCATATGAAGCCACCGCCGTTTCTTGCAGTGGCGCAGGCTCAACGGGCGGAACCGGACTGCCGGATTGTGGCAAAGCCTTGCCGTTTGGCGGCACAGCAATGCGGAGTTGATCGGGAGATTGGAACGCAAGGGCAGAGAGCCCTATATCCTCGGCAAGAGTGTCATCATGCCCATCTGAGCCTTGCTCGGCCGTGCTATGAGGTTTGCCCAGAGCCCCCGGAACGCCGCCATCCGAGACCTGCGTCGCCCCCAGCAACGCGGGAAAATTGGCTGTTCCCCGCCGCAAATTGGGAGCTATTGCAGACGTCAGTGCAGCCGGGCGAGCGTTCAGTTCGGGCAGATTGGAAATCAACGAAGCGGTCCTTTTCAAATTGCGCGCTCAAGGCTCGTCAGTGTCTCGCCGGGAAGACAGCAACTTGCGTGCCATAACCGGAGCATGCGCCAGTTCGCGGTTGGCCTTGCGCGCTTCGATGTCGCGGCGCGCGGCTTCCATCCGTTCTTCAAACCGGGTGGCGCGGGTTTCCGCTGCGGCCAGTGATTGCGCCTGCCATTGGGCCTGAAGGTCGGTGTCCTTGCGCGCCTGATCGGCTTGCTGCGCGACCTCCTGAAGCCGCCGGACAAAGCCGCTTTCCTGCCGCAGGCCCGCGCCGGTCGAACTGGCCGGGCGGCCGCCATAATCGCGCATCAGTTCATGGCTGCGCTGCGCCAGCACCTCGCTGCGGGCAGCTTCGCTGACAGCATTGGCCAGCGCAGCCATCGCATCGCGCCGGGCAATCTTGGCCAGCGTCAACTGACGGCTAGCCAAAGTGAGACGGCGCTTTGCCTGTGCGTCACTCATGGCCCGCCTCGCCGTGGGTCATCTGCGTCAGGGCCGCCAGCCCGCTCAGGCTGTCAGCAAGGTTCACCGCCTCACCCCGCGCCTGCATCAGAAATGCATCGATCTGCTGCGAATGTGCCAGTGCGCGGTCGAGCACCGGATCGGACCCGGTGCGATAGGCACCCATCATCACCAGATCGCGATTGTCTTCGCGCGCGGCAATAAGCGCCCTGAGGTTGCGCGCTGCCTCGGCGATGTCCGGCGTAACCAGATCGTCCATGACCCTGCTCAAGGATGCGGGAATATCGATCGCCGGATAATGTCCGCGCTGCGCCAGCGCTCGCGACAGCACGACATGACCGTCAAGAATTGCGCGGGCGGTATCGACCACCGGGTCGGAAGTATCGTCGCCATCCGCCAGCACGGTATATAGCCCGGTGATCGCGCCGCCGGATGTGGCCGAATTGCCCGCGCGTTCGACCAGCCTGGTGATCGCCGCCAGCGCTGACGGCGGATAACCGCGTGCCGCCCCCGGCTCACCCAGCACCAACGCCAGTTCGCGCGCGGCATGGGCAACGCGGGTCAGGCTGTCGAGCACCAACAGCACCCGCTTTCCCTGAGTGCGGAAATGTTCGGCAATCGCGGTCGCATATTGGGCCGCGCGCAGCCGCAGATTGGGCGCATGGTCGGCGGGAACCGCGACCACAACCATCCGCCCGCGCTGCACCCCGGTCATATGCCGCGCGACGAAATCCGAGACTTCGCGGGCACGCTCTCCGATCAGCGCTACCACGGTGATATCCGCAACGGCATGGCCCGCGACCGTGTCGATCAAAACCGATTTGCCGACCCCTGATCCGGCGATAACGCCCAGCCGCTGTCCGATCCCCATCGTCGCCTGTGCATTGATCGCGCGCACTCCGCAATCGAACGGCTCGCGCACTGGGGCGCGCTCCAACGCCGCCTCGCGCTTGCCTGACAGCGGCCATTTCTGCGTCAGGTCAAGCGGCGGGCCTCCGTCAATCGGTTGTCCCAGCCCATCCACTGCGCGGCCCAGCAGAGCATCGCCGACTCGCACCGTGCCGGGCGAGCCGACCGCGCGCACCTTGGCACTCGGGCGCAATAGCTGCGTATCGCCAAGCAACATCATGAGCGAATGTCCGCGCCGAAAACCGATAACCTCAGCAAGCGCTTCGTCACCCACATCGTTTTCGATGGCTCCCAGCGATCCGATCGGCAGAGCCAGCCCCGCGACTTCGATCAAGCCGCCGTCGCAGGCGACCACCGTCCCTGAGAGCACTGGTCCGCTCGCCACCTGTGCGGAGCGAAAGCGCGCCAGTTCGATCTGCAATTCCGCCAGCATCGCCGCCTACCCGCGCAATGCAGTGGCAATCGCCCGCCGCCATTCGGACGGTCCGTCGCTGATTGAACCATCGGAGGTTTCAAATTTCAGCCCACCGCGCGCAATTGTATCATCGGCCACGACGCGCCAATTATCCCGCGTTTCGCGGGCCAGCGCATCAATGTCCGCCGGGTTCAGATGCAGCGCGCAATCCTGTGCGGCGCTGCCTAGTCGCCGCGCTGCGGCATGGCAGCGTTTGAGGAGTTGTCCGGGCTCGGGCACGAATTCGCTTAGCGCCTGCTCGCAAAGAGCGATCACCGTCTCGGCCAATTCGCCCGCCAAACTGTCCATCGCGGTCTGATCAAGCTCGCGGAAGGACAAGCGCAAGGCGCGCTGTTGGTCCTGCACCGCAGTATGCTCTGCGGCGGCGGCGGCGCGTCCCGCTGCTTCGCCTCGGGCAAAAGCCTCAGCCAAAGGGTCGGGTTCTGGCAGGTTGTGCGCGGGTGTAGCCGCGGGCGACATTTCGGGCGCGGGCGCAGTTTGACGTTCCCGTTCACCCAAACGGCCAAAGGGACCGCCTTCAACAAAGCCGCCCGGCTGCGTCAATTGGTCGATCCAGTCCGGTGCTTTGGCTTCGACTGATCCTTCCGGCTCATGCAAAGCAGCGAACCAATCAGACGAATTCAGCATCGTCGCCCCCCATCGAAATCTCACCCTGATCGGCCAGTGCGCGGGCAATTTCGACAATCTTGCGCTTGGCCGCATCGACTTCGCCGCGCGACAACCGACCGCGCATGTCGATCTCGTCGCGGATACCATCGGCGGCCCGGCTCGACATCGCTCTGAAGAACGGCGTGCGTTCGTCTTCCTTCGTGCCTTTCAGCGCATCGATCAGCGCTTCGTTGTCGACATCGCGCAACAGCCGCTCCATCGCTTGCGGTTCAAGATCGAACAGCATTTCAAAAGTGAACAATTCGTCTTCGATGCGCTCGGCCAGCGGTCCATCGCGCAGCGCGATAGCGGGCAACACGGTGCCGCGCATATCGCCAGCGGAAAGGTTGATGAGGTTCGCGGCCTCGCGCGGGCCACCCAGCGTCAATGTATCCGCGCCAAAGCTGGCACCGATGCGCTGCGACAAAAGTGCGTCGATCATCGCCACCGCCTGCTGCGAAATCGGCCCGATGCGCGCGATGCGTTCGACCACCTGCGGTTGGAGATCCTGCGGCAGCGCTGAAAGCACCTCTGCGGCGGCTCCGGGTTCGAGCAACAGCAGCAGCGCCGCGATTACCTGCGGATGTTCGTCCTCAACCAGTTTGATCAGCACCGACGGCGCGAGCCAGCGCGCCATTTCGATCGAACGCGGCGGGCCTTTGGGCGCGATCTTGATCATCATGCTTTCGGCCTTGGCCTGGCCAATCGAGCGTTCAAGCAAGGCGCGCACCTGAGTGCTGCGGTCTTGTTTTGCCAACACCTCGCGGGAGCTTTCGCGTACAAAGTCCTCCAGCGCCTCGGCCATGGCGTCACGGTCGATCTCACCCAATTGGCACATTGCCGCGCCGATCTGTTCCAGTTCGTCAGGGCCAAGCCGCGCCAAAAGGGCTGCGGCCTCCTCATCGCTGAGCAGCATCAGGAATACAGCGGCGCGGTCGGTCCGGCTGAGCAGCGAGGCTGGCGCAGCCGCGCCCATTTCGGCCCCATCGCTCATGACTGCTGCATCTTGGCTGGTCATCACGATACCCTTTGTGCAAGGTCAGCGGGGTTTTCGAGCATGCGTTGCAGCGCCTCGACCGCGCGGTCGGGCTGCGACTTGGCGAGTTGCCGGGCGAGTTCGACCCGCTGCGGCAGATCGACCTGATCCGGGCTAAAGGATGCGGCGGCGGATTGACCTTCACTCTGATCGGTCAACGCGCGGCCCTCTCCCGCTGTATCCTCACCTGACTTGGCAGAGCCCCCCCGCATCCGCGCAATCAGCGGACGCACCGCAAGCAGCAACACCAAAAGCACCGCGATCAAGGCCGCGCTATAGCGCAGGATGGCCGCAAACCATGGCTGTTCATAAAATGCCATTTCAGGCATTTCGGTGCTTTCAAAGGTGCTCACCACGACCTGCACCTGATCCCCGCGTGCGGTGTCGGCACCCACGGCGGCACCGATCAGCGATTGCAGTTTTTCTGCGGTCAGGGGAGCGGCAGCCTTGAGCGCGGCATCGCTGACCGCGACCGCGACTGACAGCTTTACCAATCCGCCTGGGCGGGTGCTGGTAACGGCTACTTCGCGCCCCAGTTCATAGTTGCGCTGCACTGCGCTTTCGCTGTCGCCGGTCGCGGCGACATTGACAGCCCCATCCGCTGGAGCCGCAGCCGGATCCGGTACGGCGTCGACAAGTTGCGCTGCGGCTGGCGGTGTGTTGGCAGTGACGCCCGGTATACCGCCGGTGCCCGCGCCCGCCGACCGTGTCGAATTGCGCTCGCTTTCGCTGCGAACTGCGCCTTCCTGATCGTAGCTTTCGCGCGCTGAGGTGATTTCGGACTGGTCCAGCGTCACCTGCACCTGGCTGGAGAAATTGCCATCGCCCAGCAGCGGCATCAGCAAGGTAGTCAATTGTTCGCGCAACTTGCCTTCGAATTCGCGTTGCAGCAGCAGCGCATCCATTGTCTCGTCGTGTTCGGAGGACAGCAGGCGGCCATTCTGATCGACCACCCGAACCGAATCCGAGGTCATGCCGGGGACCGAGCCCGATACCAGATTCACGATCGCCTCAACCTGCGACTGGTTGAGCGAACGTCCACCAGCCAACCGCACCATCACGCTGGCAGTCGGGGCGCTGTTCTGGCGCACGAATACCGATCGTTCGGGGGTTGCAAGGTGCACGCGCACCGATTCAATTCCGTCAATCTCGCGGATCGTCAGCATCAATTCACGCTCGCGCGCCAGCCGCAACCGCTCGCCTTCGAGTGTGCGGCTGGACCCCAGCGGGATCGCATCGAGCATTTCGCTGGCGCCTGCCGGAGCAGCAAGACCCGCATCGCTCGCCACCAGCATCCGCGCACGATAGACATCGTCTTCGGCGACCCTCACCGCGCCGGTGGAATTGTCGATGGCATAGGTGATCCCGCCGGTGTCCAGCGTGGCGGTAACCTGAGCGCGCTCGCTATCGGTCAGGCTGGTGTAAAGAACCCGCTGCGGCCCCTGCGCAATCGTCATATACAGCGCTGCGACGATCCCAACTGCTCCCACACCTACCAACGCCGGCATAGCCCGCCGCAAGGCCGGCTGGCCGGTGAAGCCGGACAGCATCGCGCGCCAGTTTGGCGCAAGCATCTGCGGCGCGGCATTCATCGTTACCGCGCCGCCAGTGGGCACAGGAACATTGGTATCAGCCATCTATCAGCTCCCCATCCGCATGATTTCCTGATAGGCAGACATCAGCTTGTTACGGACTTGCAAGGTTGCTTCAAAAGCCACCCCAGCCTCCTGCCGGGCCAGCATGACCTGTGCGATATCGGTGACTTCGCCGCGCTCATATTTGGCCTGCATGTCGCCGGAGTGAGCTTGAACCGCGCTCACCTGTTGCAAGGCCCCGGTTAAAGCATCGGCGAATCCGCCGACCGGACCCGCACCGTTCACTGCATTGCCGCTGGCCGGATTGCCGCTGGCCGCACGCACGTCCTGCAAGGCTTCGCTGCGGGACATGATTTCCGACCTGAGCGCCATCACTTGCTGCACCCCGTTCACGCTGCGTCTCCGGCAATGGCAAGCGGTGCGATCAGACCGGATTCGCGCATCGAGGCGAGCCGGTACCGCAAGGTGCGTTCAGAAATTCCTAGGCTGCGCGCGGTTCTGCCGCGGTGCCCACCATTGTGACCGAGCGCACTCAGGATCGCCTGCGCTTCGGAACGGAAGGCAACATCGGACAGCGAGGCTGTATCAACATGCGAAGCAAGCGTCGGTGCAGCATCGTAACGCGGCTCATCCCCGACCGCCCGCGCGGGCCGATCGAACACGATATGTTCAGAGCCGATGTGCCGTTCCTTGCCCGCGAGGAGGATCGCACGGCGGATGACATTTTCCAGCTCGCGAACATTGCCGGGCCACACATGCGCCTCCAGCAGAGCCAACGCCTGAACCGAAATCCAGCAAGGCATTCCCGGCTGGCACGCATGGCGCAGCAGCATGCCAAAGGCGAGCGGAGCAATATCACCGGGCCGGCTTTGCAAGGCCGGCAACGCCATGGGAAATACGTTGAGCCGGTACAGCAGATCCTCGCGGAAACGGCCCGCTTCGACCTCTGCGGACAAGGTGCGATTGGTGGCTGCGATGATCCGCACATCGACCGCGATGGGCCGGGTCGCGCCCAGCGGCAGCACTTCGCGTTCTTGCAAGCTGCGCAGCAATTTGGATTGCAGCGCCAGCGGCAATTCGCCGATCTCATCGAGCAGCAAGGTGCCGCCATCGGCAGCGCGGAACAATCCTTCGCCAGCGTCTGACGCGCCGGTAAAAGCGCCCTTGCGGTGGCCAAATAGCAATGCTTCGAGCATCGCCTCTGGCATGGCTGCGCAATTGACCGCGATGAAGGGACCGTCTGCGCGCGGGCTCATGCGATGAACGAAGCGCGCAATCACTTCCTTGCCGGTGCCGGTTGGCCCTTCAAGCAAAACCGGAATCTCGCTGGCGGCAATCCGTTCGGCAAGGGTGAGCAGCGCCAGGCTTTCGTTGTCGCCCGCAATCGGCCAGCCACCATCGGCGGCGCTGGCGATCAGCGCAGCCCGCGCCGGGACCAGCGCGGCGGCTCCATAGGCAAGCGTTATTCGGGCAGAGCCAGTCCGGGTCAGCGCCGGGCGATCGGAATGAACCAGAATGATGGCAACAATATCGCTGCGCCGGGGAGCGGGTTGCGGCGCAAAAGTGCCCTCATGCCCAAGGACCAGCCGTTCCTGTTGCCAGCTTTGTGCGAGCAAGGGCAGGGTTGGATCGACCAGCGCGCCATGCGCGGCAATGTCTGGCATGCGAGTATTGGCGTTAACCTCTGCTTGGTCACCCCGCGACGCCGGACCGTTAACCGAACCGTGCCCATGTTGATCTGTATGAAATGCCCGCATTGTTCCACCCGCCTGTTTCTGGTGGAAAGGATTTGCCGCCCCAACGGCCAAGATATGGCTAATTTAAGGCATCGTAGAAGTCCCTAGGCTGCACCCGCCTGCGCCTCTGGAACCGCCATATATAAAGGCAAATCAGCGTTAGCCTTCAGGGTTACCCAATTTCAGAAAGAGGCAAAAAAGTGCCTTAAACATTCCAGCGGATGGTCGCTCTAAGCTCCAGCAGCTGCGGCTCTCGTCGCTCTGTTCATACCACTTGCACTAGACCCACGGGAGTTTGACCAATGTCCGTTATCAACACCAATACCTCGGCCCTGCGCGCTCAGAATGCCAGCATGCGTGCCAATGAAATGCTCGGCACCGCGATGGAGCGTCTGTCAACCGGCAGCCGCATCAACAGCGCCGCCGATGACGCCGCTGGCCTTTCGATCGCCACCGGTTTCACCAGCGACATTCGCGCGCTCAATCAGGGCATCCGCAACGCTGGCGACGGTATTGCGCTGGCTCAGACCGCAGAAGGCGCGCTGGACGAAGTGTCCAACATGCTGCAGCGCGTTCGTGAACTGGCCGTGCAATCGCAGAACGGCACTCTGGATGCCGAAGATCGCGGCTTTCTCAACACCGAAGTGACAGAGCTTGCCGCTCAGATCGGCGACATTTTGGGCAACACTGAATTCAATGGCGTGACCCTGTTCAGCACCACCGCTGGCACAGACGTTTCGGTTTCGATCCAGATTGATGCCGGTCGCAGCGTTGCCCTGACCAGCACCGCGATTGACGGCACCAATATCAGCGCAACCGCGCTGGACGTGTCTTCGTCAACAAATGCTGCCACGGCTATCACCAATGTCGACCTTGCGCTTAGCGATGTGAACACCGCACGTTCTTCGCTTGGTGCAGGCCAGAACCGGCTTGAATCGGCGATCAACAATCTGACCACGACTTCGACCAATTTGTCCGATGCCCGTTCGCGGATCCAGGACACCGACTATTCATCGGAAACCACTGCGCTCGCCAAGGCTCAGATCCTTGGTCAGGCATCGACAGCGATGCTCGCACAGGCCAACCAGTCGCAGCAGAACGTCCTCTCGCTGCTGCGGTAAACTGACCCGTCAAGGCTTGCCTCCTGGTCAGCAGGGAAAGCCCGGAACCTACAGGGTTCCGGGCGTTCTTGCGTTTCAGCGATCCTCAACCTGCGGTGCGGCGGCGCTGTGGTCCTGCCAATCGATCACTTCGATCCAGTTGCGCAGCCGGCTTTCCTCCTGCCGCGCGATCAACGGATTGGCGTGATAGGGCAGCAGGAATTGCGCGAGCGCCTTTGACCAGGATGCCGCCGCGTCAAAAATGATTCCGAGCCCCAAGACCGCAGGCACATGAACATAATACAGCGGCCGCGCATCCCCATCGGACTCTTTCAGGAAATCCTCGACCGCCGTGAGCACGCCGTTGTGCGGTCCGCGCGGTATCGGCCCATTCGGCAAAGCCGGGTGCGGGTTCGGGATCGATACAGGTCAGCGTGCCGCCATGGTTGCCCGCGTGTTCAGCCAGCAATTTCGACATGCCGCCAGACCCGCTGCCAATCTCGACGATGTCGCTGGCCTTGGTTTCATCGAGACAAGGCAATATCAGGCTGGCAAATTCGGCCATGGAATGGATCAGCGAATCGATCACGCGGGGGTCTCCTTTGGCAGGGTATCGGGGCGAGCGGCAGCGGGAACGCCATGGGCCTGTTCTCCCCGCCCCATCCTCCAGCCGCTGCGGCCTGACCAGCACGGCTGCCGCCGGATCGGCGCATTTCAGGATGCCCGGCGCGCGCGATTGCACAAACACGCTGCATCATCTGCAGCAATCGCGCGGTGAGGTTAAAGGCCGTGCCAAACAGGCATGGTTTACCGGGTCGGAGCGCGCGCCTCAGCGACTGTGCGGATGTCTCTTTGCGAGGGCTCTGGATCAGCCGGGTTGCCGGGAGTTGCGGGGCCGGGGCGGCTGCGCGGCCGAGGACGCCCGCCCGCTTCGTCCAGCAACAGCAGCGAAATCCGGCGATTGCGCGGGTCAGCGGGATTGTCAGCGATCAACGGCTCGGTATCGGCCACCCCTTCGATCCGGGCAAAGCGGTCCCCATCGATGCCGCTGCGGATCAATTGCTGCCGCGTCGCCTCGGCCCGCCCTGCGGACAGCGACCAATTGTTGGCGGTGATCCCGTCGCGCCACGGCAGCGAATCCGTGTGACCTCGCAAAATCACCGGACTGCCCTGACTATCGAGCGTCTCACCAATCACCTGCAGCAATCCGCGCGCCTCATCGGTCAGCACTGTGGTGCCCAGCGCGAACATCGAAAAATCGGCATCATCGACCAGATCTATGCGAATGCCCTCGGGCGCGCGCATCACCCGCACCTGACGCACTAACCGCGACAATTTCTGCTGTGCTTCGAGCTTTTCCTCGATTTCCTTGCGCAGCGCGCGGGTGCGTTGCTCAGCCGATTGGGCATCGCTCCCGCCTTCGACTGGACCGCCTTCGGCATCACGCGGAATGGTGATCGACAAGGTGCCCGTCTGGCCCGCCGCGTGCGGATAATTGTCAACATCGGTCAAGGAGCTGCCTCCCAGCAGCCCGTCCGACCCGGCGCTTTGTTCGCGGGTCTTGATTAGCGTGGGGGTGAAATAATCGGCGATCCCCTTGCGCTGGTCTTCCTCGGTCGCGCCCAACAGCCACAGCAACAAAAAGAACGCCATCATCGCGGTCACGAAATCCGCATACGCAACCTTCCACGCGCCGCCGTGGTGTCCGTCGCCGCCGCTGACGATGATTTTCTTGACGATGATAGAGGCGAGCATCGCTGCAACGCTGCCCTCGCCCGACTGGGTCGGATTTGCCGTTACGCTTTTTGGTGGCATGTCATTTGCCCCGCATCTGATCGAGCAATTCGGTCAGTTTCGGGCGATGCGCAGGCGGTAGGCCGGATCGCGCCGCTTCAAGCACGAGCGGCTGCGGATAGCCATGCAGGCTGGCGACAATCACTTGTTTGATCGAATGATAGATTTGCTGGTCATGCGCATTCACCTGTTTCAGCCGCCCCGCCATCGGCCCGGCAAAGCCATAGGCGAGCAACACGCCCAGAAACGTGCCGACCAGCGCGCCGCCGATCATCTTGCCCAGCACTGCGGGCGGTTGATCGATTGCGCCCATGGTCTTGATGATGCCCAGCACCGCCGCCACAATCCCCAGCGCCGGAAAAGCATCGGCCAAAGTCTGGATTGCATGTGCGGGCTCGTCCATTTCATGCAGCTGCGATTTGATCGCATTGTCGATCACATCCTCCACCGCATGGGTATCGAGCGTGCCCGATGAAACGACCATCAAGGTCAGCGGATCGCAGATCATATTGACCACCACCGGGTCTTTTTGAAGCCGTGGGTACTCGCTAAAGATCGCGGAGTTTTCGGGCTCGGTCACATGGCTTTCCAGCGCCACCGCGCCATCCGACCGCAGCACCTTCATCAACTTGCTGGTCAGCGCAATGGCATCGATATGATCCTGATCGGTGTATTTGGGGCCCTTGAACACCTTGCCCAGCCCGCCGCCTAGCAGTTTGAGTTCGTGCAGCGAATTGCCGATCACGGTCGCGCCAATCGCCGCCCCGCCAATCATCATCAATTCCAGCGGCATCGCTTTCAGCACCGGCCCCAAAGCGCCGCCTGCCAGCGTAAAGCCGCCAAACACCATCACAAGCAGAACAACGATACCTATCCCGGCGTACACTGGATCAATCCTTGATAAAGGCGCGGGTCAAAGCGCGTTGAACAAAGTCAGCGAACTGACGCGGGCAAAGCTGGCCTGGCTGGCCTCCAGCGCGGTCAGCGTCTGTTGCAGCCGCACAATTGTATCGGCGATATCGGTGTCCGCGATGGCAGAGCGTTTTTCCGCCACGTCGATGGCGCGGGTCTGCTGATCCTGCTGTATCGCCTCGACCCAGGCGAGCCTCGTGCCGATCACGGTTTGGTTGCGATTGGCGTTATCCAGCGCGGCATCGATCCCCGAAAGCGCATCCTGCGCCGCCTGCGCGGGATTAGCCGCGCCGCCGCGCAGCGCCGCTGCCAGGGCGCTAAGCACGGCAAAATTGCTGCCCGGCGTGCCATTGTCGTCAAATTCAAAGAGCTGATCGCCGGTTACCCCGCGTTCAATTTCTGTGCCCGGAGCGACCGGGACTGTGCCGTTTTGCCCATTGCCATTGTAGCTGACGACGCCGCTGGCATCGCGGACAAAGGCGGGCGATCCGGCGGTCCCGGCAAACAGCGGCGCACCGGTGATTGACAGGGTGTTGGAGCGGGCGAACATCTCGTCTGCCATCTGTTCCAGCTCGTCGGCAATCGCCGCGCGGCCATTTTCGCCGACCGGATCATTGGCCGCCGCCACCGCCAGTTCGCGGGCGCGTTGCAGGATCGACACCACGCCTTCGATCTGATTGGAGGCTTCGCCAAGATCCTGCCCTAACCGAGCGGCGTTTTCCGCCTCGGTTTCGCCGCGCCGTTCGATCCGAGTGATAGCCCGCAGCCGCGCCGCGCCGACCGGATCGTCCGACCCGCGCTGAATCTTTTCACCCGTGGCAATATCGCTCTGAAACCGCTCAATCGCAGTGCGCAGAGCGCTCATCTGTCCCAGCGAGCGTTCAAAGAATGCGCCGGTGGAATTGCCTATCGTGGTCATCAGCCCAGCCCCAGAATGGTGTCGAACAATTCGGTGGCGACCTGAATTACGCGGCTATTCGCCTCAAACGCCTGTTGCAGACGGATCAGATTGGCCGCTTCGACGTCCAGATCGACTCCGGTTTCATTGAGCAAAGCCGCCTCGGTGCTGGATTTGATGATAGCCAACCCGTCGCGGGTGGTATCCAGCCCGGCGATCCGGCTGGACAGCGTCAACAGCGTGCGATCAATCGAGGCAATCGGGCCGTCATCTGCGCCAAGGGCGGCGATCAGATTGCCGAGATTGGCGGTGTCGCGGCTGCCTGCGGGCGACCCTGCGGGCGCCAGAGCAAGGCCCGCACCGCTGGAGAGGGCCAGCGCGATGTCGCTTGCATTGCCACCCGAAAACAGCGGTTGGCCCGGCGAACCGTCCAGCGCGGCTCCGGAGGCCTGCGCAGCGTTTGCGCGGGTGATCGTGTCAGCGGCGGCGGCGTCAAGCTCTGCCGACCGCGCGGCCACGCCCGCCAGCGCCGCCGAATGTCCGGCGAGCGCGCCTGCTGCCGGGGAAAAAGCGGCACCGCCAATGTCGAATACAACCGATCCATCAGCGGCGATGGTCGTCCCGATGGCGGCGGCGCTGTTGCCGCTCACCAGAACAGGGTTGCCGGGTGCATTGATACGCACTTCGGCTGCGCCAAACTGATCGAAACTGACCTCAATCCCCAGATCATCGGACAGGTCACGCAGCGCTGCGTCGCGCGCATCGAGCAGCGCTGCGCGGCCGGCGGTGGCTTCGCGTGCGTTGACCAGTTCGACATTGATCCGCGCCAGTTCGCTGGCGGCAGCGTTAACCTGCTCAGTTCCGCTGGCCACTTCGGCTTCGGCCAGACCGCGCGCGTTTTGCAGCTCGGTCGCGGCAAACTGGAACGTTTCGGCCAATTGCCGCGCTGTTTCGAGCGCTCCAATGCGCAGCGCAGAATCGGTCGGGTCGCTTTCCAACAAGGTCAGCGCGGCTTCGAAATCGACCAGCCCTTCGTACAGGCCTGACCCTTCGAGCGCGGTTTCAGCATCGCGCAGGCCCGCCATTTCGGCCTCAACCCGCGCGAGATCCGCCGTGCTCAGCCGGACCTGGCGCTGGGTGAATTCGTTTTCGGCGCGCTGCACCCCGTCCAGCCGCACCCCGTTCAAGGTGCTGCGCTGAAGCCGGTCGATCCGCGCCGAGCCGACAAATTCGCTTTGCCCGATGGTGCGCCGCGAATAATTGGGGTCCGCCGCATTGGCGATGTTTTGCGCGGTCAGCTCTATATTGGCGCGCGCTGCCGCCACTCCGCTGCGACCGATTGTGATGAGGCTGGTGGGCATTATTCTTCCCCAGTGCCATCAACATATTGCGCAAGCTGTTCCTCGATACTCCGGGCAAACCCGAAGGCACCCGAGGCCGCGGCAATGTCAGCAAAGTTTTCATCGCGCATTTTTTCAAACTGTTTCATGCCCCCACCGGTCAGCGGAGTATCCTCGGCAAAGCTCGATGCGCGCGCGCTTTCCAGCAATTTGCGGATCATGATCGCCTCAAAACCCTCCGCCGCATCGCGCAGTTCTTGCCGCTCCGGGCTGAGCGCAGTTGGCACGATGGCAGAGGTGGTGGCGGCAATCACAGCACCACCATTTCGGCCTGCAAGGCCCCCGCCTGCTTGAGGCTTTCGAGTATCACCACGAGATCCGATGCACCCACACCAAGCAGATTGAGCGCATCGACAATCTCAGAAAGATTGGCCGCACCTGGCATCAGGGCAACCCTTCCGCCGCGTTCGGAAACGGTAATCTCGCTATTCTCCTCGATCGCGGTCTGGCCATTGCCAAACGGCTCGGGCTGCACGACGCGCGGCGACTCCTCGATACGGATCACCAGTTTCCCGTGGCTGATCGCTGCCGGGGCAAGCCGCACAGCCTGGTTGATGACCACGGTACCAGTGCGACTGTTGACGATCACCCGCGCCGCCACCGGGGCAGGCGTGACCGGCAGCATCTCTATCTGCGAAAGCGCTTCTGCGCGTTCATCATTGCCAAACGGCAGCGTCAGTTCGATGCTGACCCCGTCGGCAATCCGGGCCATGCCGGGAAAGCGCGAATTGACCGCATCGCGCACTCGCGCGGCGGTCAGGAAATCGGCCTGATGCAAATTGAACCG
Source organism: Qipengyuania sp. ASV99 (assembly GCF_047872805.1). NCBI lineage: Bacteria > Pseudomonadati > Pseudomonadota > Alphaproteobacteria > Sphingomonadales > Erythrobacteraceae > Qipengyuania > Qipengyuania sp. ASV99. The sequence continues at coordinate 50,372 of NZ_JBLQUK010000012.1, forward strand.
CAAGGTGCCTTCGCGGTCGAAGCCGGTTGCAACCGCACGTTCGACCGATGCGCCATCTGCGATCCGGCCCACGGTGGTGACATTGACGGTAAGCTGCGATCCGTCACGCCCGCTCACGCCCAATCCGCCAACCGCGACATTGCCCTGCGCCATGGCGTAAATCTGACCGTCGGCGCCATATAGCGGGGCGAGGATCAACGCCCCGCCGCGCAAGGACCGCGCCTGACCCAAAGTCGAAACGGTGATGTCGATGCGCTGTCCCGGCTTGGCAAAGGCGGGCAATTCGGCGGTGATGATGACCGCCGCAGCGTTGCGCAGATTGGGGCTGACACCGGGGGGCAATTGCAGCCCCAGCCGCCCGGACACGCCGCGCATCGCCTCGGTGACATATTCGAGATTGTCATCGCCGGTCCCTTGCAGGCCGACCACCACGCCGTAACCGGTCAGTTGGTTGGCGCGCAGGCCTTCGAACTGACCAAGATCGCGGATACGCTCCGCCGAAGCGCCAGCGGGAAGCAATGCAGCGAACAGGGCCAGAAAGGCCGCCAAGATTGGATACCGGCGCATCAGAACGGCGAGACTACGTTGAAGAAGTGCGACAGCCAGCCGGGGCGGCTCGCCTGCTGCACCGACCCTTTGCCGGTGTAGATGACCCGCGCATTGGCCACGCGCGAGGATGCCAGCGTGTTTTCGCTGTCAATATCGACAAGCCGGATCCGGCCCGCGAATTGCACCCATTCATCGCCCTGGCTCAGCGCCATCTGCTTTTCTCCGACCACTTCGGCGGTGCCGTTGGGATATATCGCGGCGATGGTCACCGCGACTGTCCCTCTCAGCTGGCTTTGCTGCGCCGCTGTCCCGCCTCCATTGAACGACCCTTCGCCGCTGGCATTAAGGGCATTGGGGTTGAGGAAATCGAGCGGACCGGCGGTGGGTGGCAGAATTCCGAAACTGCCGCTGCGCTCGGTCGCGCTGCTGGTGCTTTTGGAAGTGCTGGTGCTTTCGACCAGCAGGATCGTGACCATATCGCCCAGCGCGCGGGCACGGTTGCCGACCACCAACCCGGAATAACCCTGGCTTGCCTGAAATATGGCACCCTGGGTGCGTTGATCTGCGCCCGCGACCTGCACCGGAAGCGGCGGAGGCGGTGCGGTAAAGCCCAACTCGCGCTGCGATCCGCCGGTCATGCAAGCGGACAGCGACAGCGCAGCCATGGCAGCGAAAGCGAACTTTGCAGGGGCGTGCATTATCATGATCCTCACAATGTCTGGTTGGCGTTGCGCAGCATTTCATCGACCGCGCTGACCATCTTGGAATTGATTTCATAGGCGCGCTGGGCTTCGATCATTTCGACCAGCTCTTCGACGACGTTGACGTTCGATCCTTCGAGCATCCCTTGGCGAATATTGCCGCGCCCCAATTGTCCGGCCTGACCGACATCGGCGGGGCCGCTGGCGGCGGTTTCGACCAGGAAATTGTCGCCAATCGCCTGCAAGCCCGCCGGATTGACGAAACTGGCGATCTGCAATTGTCCGATCTGTACCGGCGCGGCCTGTCCCGGTTGAACCGCGCTGATTGTGCCATCGGGGGCGATCGAGATGCTCTGCGCGCCCGCCGGGATCTGCACCGGCGGTGACACCGAATACCCCTGCGCGGTAACAAGATTGCCCTGCGCCGAAAGCGTGAAATTGCCCGCACGGGTAAATCCGGTCTGCCCTCCGCCCGGCAGTTCGACTTGAAAAAAGCCGTCTCCATCCAGCGCCAGATCAAGCGGATTGCCGGTCTGGCTCAGCGTGCCCTGCGATTCGATCCGCGTGGTGCCCAGCACCTGCACGCCGGTGCCCAGATTAAGGCCCACGGCATAGGCAGTCTGATTGGTCGATTGTTGCCCTGCAACGCGCTGTTCCTGATAGGCGAGCGTTGCAAAATCGGCGCGGTCGCGTTTGAACCCGGTGGTCCCGATATTGGCGAGATTGTTGGCGATAACGCGCATCCGCGCATCTTGCGCCTCTAGCCCGGTGCGGGCGACGTGAAGGGCTGAAGTGGGCATGGATCGGTTCCTTTATCGGTCAGTCTGTCCCGCTCAGCTCATGCTCAGCAGGCGGCTGCCTGCCTCATCGAGCTGGCCAGCGGTCTGGATAATCTTGGCGCGTTGTTCATAGGCGCGCTGCGCCTCGATCATCTGCACCAGCGTTTCGGCGGTCTGGACGTTGGATTGTTCTAGCGCTCCGGGGGTGACGCGGGCGGTCGGGTCACCGGGCAAAGCGCCGCCGCCCGGCACGGTCAGGAAACTGTCGATCCCTTTCACCAACCGGCTGCCTTCGGGTGACACCAGCTTGATCTTGTCGAGCGCCTGCGCCGCCACATCGGGGGCAGCGGGATCGGCGGCCAGCACGGTGCCGTCCGGCGCAATCGCCAGCTGAAAGCCGGCGGGCACGGTAATTGGCGCACCGCTTTCGCCCAGCACCGGCAATCCTTCGCCATTGGCCAGCAGCCCGCTTGCGCCCACGCGCAAATCGCCGCGCCGCGAATAGACCTCGCCGCCGCCCGGTGCCTGATAGGCGATAAGGGCCTCTCCCTCGACCGCTATATCCAGCGGCTGACTGGTGCGATTGACCTGAGCAGTGGTCATGTCGGCCCCGCGCACCAGCCCTTTGGCCAACGCGCGCGCTTCGATCGATCCATCGCGCAAGGTTGCGGGCGTGACCGCGAAAATCTCCTGCCGGAAGCCCGGCGTGGAGGCGTTGGCAAGGTTGTTTGCCACCGCGCGCTGGCGGTCCATCGCGGAATTCATCCCGGTCAGCGCGGTGTAGATCAAACGGTCCATGGCGGGTTCCTAACGCGGCGGATTAGCGCTGCAGGTTGAGCACGGTCTGGGAAATTGCGGTGGCGGTATCGATGGCGCGGGCGTTCGCCTGAAAATTGCGCTGCGCGGTGAGCAGCGAGACCATTTCCTCGGCCAGATCGACGTTCGAGCGTTCGAGCGCGCCGCTGAAAACCCGGCCGAAATTGCCGATCCCCGGCTCGCCAAACTGGGCCGTTCCGGAATCGGCAGTTGCTTCCCATTTGCTCTGCCCGATGGGGCGTAGGCCGCCAGTGGCGGGGAAAGATGCGAGCGCGATCTTGGCGACCGGCTCGGTCGTGCCATCGGAATATGTGGCCCCGACCACGCCGCGATCATCGATCGAAATGCTCGCCAAGGCAGAACCGGCGGCGTTGACCGTTGGCACCACGACATTGCTCGGCACGGTGGTCGTCGGGTTGCCGGCGGCATCAACCGCAAAGGCCTGAACCAGATCGCCGCTGGCGTCCTGCAATTCGCCGCTGGCGACCAGTTGCAGATTGCCGTTGCGGGTAAAGGTGATGTCGCCCGAAATGGCGTTGGCGGTGGTGATGAAGCCATCCCCGTTGATCGCAATATCAAGCACGCGCCCGGTCTGTTCCAACTGCCCCAGACCAAAATCCTGCGTGATTGCCGAAACCGCTGCGCCAATCCCCGGCGTGGTGCGCGGATCGGTGCTGCCGCCAGTCGCCACAAGGTCGAAGAATTGCGCGTTGGATTTCTTGAATCCCGCCGTTTCGGCATTGGCAATATTGTTGGAGATGACCCGCAGGTCGGTTTCGGCATTGCGCATGCCGGACAGCGAAGTGTAAAATGACATCAATCAATTCCTTGTTCTAATGCGTATTTTCAGGTGGGATTAGCAATCTGGCTGGTGGCTGCCGCAGCGTTGGCGGCGTTCGCTTTTTCCTGCGCCAGGATCAGCGCATCGAGCTTTGCCGCGATTTGATCGAGCGAGGCTCTTGATGCGCTCTCGTTTTCGAGCGAAGAAAACTGCGCAAGCTGCGCCAGCATCTGTTCGTTGCTCTGCGGTTCCAGCGGGTCCTGATTGGCCAATTGCGCGGTCATCAACCGCAGGAAATCAGTCGAATCGAGCGACGCGGCCGCGCTCTGCCGGGTGATCGAGCCGGGGGCGTTGATCTGATCCAGCGTCTTTTGCAATCCGGCGGGGGTCACCGCATTGTTGGTGGCGATATCCATAATCAATTGCTCCTCAGGGTTTCGAGCATCAGCTGCTTTGCGGTTTGCAGCGCCTGCACCATGTTCTGATACTGGCGCGCGCTTTCGGTGATCTCGATCATCTCGGCGCTTTCATCGACCGGAGAGACGTAGATATGGCCGGTCTCATCGGCCATCGGGTGGCCAGGGTCATATTGCTTGGTGGGTGCAATCTCGGACCTTACCAGCCCGTCGCTGCGAACCCCGGAAAGGCCCGAGGCGCGGTCCAACTCGACCGAAAACACCGCGCGGATCGGGCGGTAAGCCGCCGCTTCGCTCGATGCGACCGAACCCGCATTGGCAAGATTGGAGGTCGCGGCGTTCATCCGCACTAACTGCGCGGACATGGCTCGCTCGCTCATTGAAAACAGCGTCATCCGGGGGCTGTCAGGCATAGTCATTCATCCTTCATTCGCCCTTCAGGGCGCGGTTGATGGTGTTGACCTTGCCCTGAACAAAGCTGAGCGTGGCGGAATAGGCGAGCGCGTTTTCTGCAAAGGCGACCTGTTCGCGGCTCAGCTCCACAGTGTTGCCATCAAGGCTGGGCATGGTCGGGCGGCGATAGAGCAATTCGGGCTCGCCAAGGCGCACTGCATCGCCGCGCGCATCGGCCAACCGCGCATCGAGCGCGGCGTTGAAATCGACGTCGCGCGCCTTGTATCCGGGGGTCGCGGCGTTGGCGATGTTGGAGGCGAGCACGCCCATACGCTGTGAACGCAATTCGAGCGCCGCGCCGTGGATACCAAAAATCTGCTCGTTCATGGACCGGTGACCTCCCTTGGGATTACTGGTGCCAGCAAGGATGCAGCAAGCGTGCCAAACCGCCGCGCGCCTACTTTTCCGCCGTATTCCGAGCAGTTAGCCCCGCTGCTCGGCAATCGCTTGCCGGGTTTTGGCTAGAGCCTGCAAGACGCTGCCACGCGCGCACGAACCCTTAATTCCTTGCCCGACGGGCCGTTCTGACTTTCGCTGAACAGCAAAATCCACGAACCGGCGGGAGTGACGAAATATGGTGGGCGACATGGCCGTCTTGTGGGATGCCGAAGCACTGGTGATCGTGCTCGCCGGGACGCTGGTGGCAACCTTGGCGCGCTGCGGGTGGCGCGATGTAAAGGCGGCGCTGGCGGCGGTGTTTGAGTTGGCTGCCGCTGGCTTTGACGCCGATGCCAATCGCGCCGCGCTGGCCCGCTGCGCGCCGGAGGTTCGGCAACGCGGACATCTGTGCGCCGAAGCGCCGCTGCCGCCCGACCGATCGATTGCGCTGCTGGTGAAAGCCTATCTCGCCGGCGGTTCGCTCGACGCGTTGCACAGCGCCGCGAGAGCCGAACGTGCATTGCGCGAAATTGCCCGCGGACAGGCTATCCGAGTGTCTGATTATGCCGCCGAACAGGCCCCGGTGTTCGGGCTCGTCGGGACGCTGTTTGCGATCACCCGGATCAACCCAGCTGCCGATGCGGCGGCGGGTCTGGGGGTGACCGAAGCGGTCATGGGCGCGGTTGGAACGGCGGTGCTGTCCTCGCTTTACGGAGTGTTGACCGCGCATCTGCTGTGCGTGCCGATAGCGGGCGCTATCGAGCGGCGGGCGTTTCGCGAAGAAGCCGCACGCACCGATTTGCTGCAATGGTTCGAAGCCGAATTGACCGGCCAGCATGACAGCAAGCCGCGCGCGCCGCATATGGCCCCGGTGAAAGACGCCGCATGATTTCGCGCCGCGCACCAAGCTGGCAATTGATTCTGGCAGACCTGGCACTGATCCTGTTTCTGGTGACGCTATCAGCGCTCGCCCGTGAATCGCCCCAAGGCCGCGATAATCTGGCGACCCGGCCTTCAAACCTTGATGCAGAGGACACCCCGCAGATCGCATCGTCGCAGGCCTTGTTCCGTCCTTTGGCGCAGGGGCCTTCGCTCAAACAATGGCTTTCCGAACAGCCCGCCGATCCGCGCGCGACGCTGACAATCTTTGCCCGCCACGTTGGAGCAGACAGCGATGGCGCAAAGATGTGGGATCAGGCGCAGACGCTTGCATCCAGCGCTGAGGGGAGCGGATTTGCGGTGCGCGTCGTGATTACGCAGGGTGAGCAAAACGACCTTTACGCCAGTCTCGCCTATGACGCTCCGAGCGCGGATACACCCCGGCTCTAATCACTTGCCATTGCATTCAAACCGCGACGATCCGGTTGCGCCCGGTCGCTTTGGCTTCGTAAAGCGCTTGATCCGCGCGGGCCAACGCCTCGCGCGTGTCATCGACCCCGCACACTTCGGCAATGCCGCCGGAAAAAGTGATCTTGCCAAACGGCTTTCCGGTCTCGCGGTTGATCATCTGCTTCATCGCTTGCGCGCGGCGAATGCCGTCGAGCTTCTGCAGCGCGGCATCTTTGTCAAAACCATAGAACATCACCACAAACTCCTCACCGCCATGCCGCGCGACAAAGCAATCGTCGCTGGCGTTCGTATTGAGGATGCTGGCGATCGCGACCAGAACCCGGTCACCGGCGTCATGGCCGTGGGTGTCATTGACCGCCTTGAAATGATCGACATCGCAAAACGCCACGGATAGCGGCTTGCCGGTGGTCTGCGCCTGCTGCGCGGCAGAGGTCAGTCGCCGCTCAAACGCGCGGCGGTTGGGCAGCCGGGTCAGGTGATCGACATCCGCCTCGACCCGTGCCTTGGCCAGACTGTCGCGCAATTGGTCGGTTTCGGCCTGGCTGCGCTCCATCGCGGTTTCGATCTGCTCGATCCGGTCGAGCATCGCGCGCGACAAATCAATCACGCGGTCAACCTCGCCGCGCGGGCCAGCATCACCGCCGCTTTCGGTCATCGCCTTGATCTGCGCGCCGATGGCTCCGCGATGTTCGGAGGTTTCGCTCTGCGCCGATTTCGCTGTTTGCGCGAACCGCATCAGCGAATATTCCATCTTGTCCATCAGCCGTTCGAGTTCGTCCATCCGGCCGGCGGCCTCCGGGTCAAGCCGGACCACCGAATCGAGCCAGCGCTGGTCAATTGGCTGGCTGGCCATCTCACGCTCGGCAAACGCCTTTGCCAGTGCGGCATTCGCGCCCGACAATGCAGTGCCGATGGCCGAAAGATTGGAACCGGTTACATTCAAATCATATTTCAGGACAAATTCGGTGATCCGTTCCAGCAAATCGCGCCGCGCCTGATCCGCGCGCGAAATGACCAATGACGGGACGCTTTGTCCGGCTAACGTTTGCACTGAAGAGGATTGCATTGAGGCTGTCATGGGCATGAGCTTTCCGTTCGCGCTGGCCATTTGGTGAAGTCTGAATAACCAGTCTTGCCTAATGCGCGGCTGCGGCGGACCCCGGAAAAGTCCCTAATGAAGGGTTGCGCCAATCGCTTTCACACGGTTTGGCACGCTGTTTGCTGCTTGATCCGCGATGGCTGAATGAATGTGCCATCGGGAGATTATCCATGACCGCATCGCAAACATATCAACGGCTAGAATACCGGCTGCTCAACATTGCCGCATTCCTTGTCTGCCTGCCGCTTTTCGCAGTGGCGGCGGCGGCGCAGAGCAGCGCCTTTACCGACCCGGCGGAAATTGACCGCGCGGTTACCCAGTTCACCGGGGTGCCGATTGGCGAGGTCGGCGGCGCGCGCATGCCTGCGGATCGGCGGCTGCGCCTGGCGGCCTGCGCCGCACCGCTTGATGTCGCGTGGTATGGCCAGAACCAGTCAACCATGCAGGTGAGCTGCGCCGGTCCGCAAAGCTGGCGCATCTTCATTGCTGCCCGCCCGGCTGCCCAAACCGCCGCCAGCACTCCCGCGGTAAACCGCGGCGATCCGGTTACCGTGATCGTGCGCGGACGCGGTTTCAGCGTGCAGCAAACCGGCGAAGCGATGGAAAACGGCGCGATTGGCGACTGGATCGACATCCGCATGAGCCGCGAGAATGCACCGATCAGCGCCCGGATCGAACGGCCCGGTCTGGCTCTGATCCCAGCCCACTGAGCTTTTTTGCAAACGAACCCTTAATCCGGGCGCAAAAGGGCCGTTCAACCAGACATGAATTTAGCGGGAGACGCACAATGCCCTCTTTCGAATTGAGCAAATTGCAAGCTGTGACGGGGCCGCGCGCGCTGTCCGATACTGATCGCACTGCGGCGCAAACGCAGACCGCTGCGCGCGGAGCCAAACCGAGCGCAGCGGGTAACGCCGCAGGCACCGGCGTGTCGGTCGAAATTGGCGCCGCTTTGCAAGCCGCCAATGTCGACACCTCCGCACCGCCGGTTGATCGCAGCCGCGTCGATGAAATCCGCGATGCGCTGCGCGAAGGGACATATCCGCTGGTTCCGACCGAGATCGCCGACGCGATCATCGCCGCACAATACAGTTTTGAGGTCGCCTGATGACCACGCCCGATACCTCCAAGTCCAAGCCCGCTCACGGTCCAGAGGCGCATTCAGGCGGCAAAGATTTGACCGGCAATCTGCGGCAAATGATTGCCGTTCTGCAGGCAGAGCGGCAAGCGCTTGCCACGCTCGATGCCGATGCCCTGTTCGAAGCAACACACCGCAAACAGGCGCTGTGCGACACGCTGATGCCATTTGGCGCCGACGCACTGGACCCGCAAGCCCGCGACCTTGCTCGCACGGCGCAGACGCTGAACGATGTAAACCGCCGGGTGCGCAATCTGCTGGCCGCCAATGTCGCGGCGCGGCTGGAGGCCTTGGGTTCGGTGCAGCACACCTATTCTGCGGCCGGAGCGACGCTCGGCTAAACCCGTACTAATACCTAGCGCGCCCAGTCTGGCACGCCGTTTGCTTACCTTCCTGTTTGTGACCCTTTGCCCCTTGCGGCGCGGGATCGCAGGAACTGACAGGAAAGCAGCCTAGGGACGTGACCCAGCCATCGATTCCTTCCGCCGGAATGCGCGCCGCCTTTGACCGCGCAGCGCAGGTCCATGCCGCCGCCTCGCGCGCGCCCCGATCTGCAGCGCCCGACCCGCCCGCCGCACCCGCGCAGCGATTGAACGCTGCCTATCCGGTCACCCGTTCCCGCACTCCCGGCGATGTCGAACAGGCCATTGCCAGCGCAGCGCAGCAAACCGGGGTCGATTTCGGCTTCCTGATCGCTCAGGCGCAGGTGGAATCGGCGATGAACCCCGATGCGCGCGCGCGCACCTCCAGCGCCACCGGCCTGTATCAATTCGTCGACAGCACCTGGCTCGGCACGATGCAGCGCCATGGGGGCCGATTTGGTCTGGGCGATGTCGCCGCGCAGATCGCGCTGACACCGGGCGGGACCGCGCAGGTCACAGACCCGGCAGCCCGGGCGGAGATATTGGCGCTGCGCAGCGACCCGCAGATTGCCTCATTAATGGCGGCCGGTCTGGCGGAGGACAACCGCGCCTATCTCACCCCGATACTGGGCCGCGAACCGGACCACAGCGAATTGTATCTCGCGCATTTCCTTGGCGCGGGCGGAGCGGGCCGGTTCCTGTCGGCCATGTCGGACAACCCCAATCAATCCGCCGCCAGCCTGTTCAGCCGCCCTGCTGCCGCCAATCGTCCGGTCTTTTACGAAAGCGATGGCAGTCCGCGCAGTCTGGCCGGAGTGATGCATTACCTTTCGGCCAAGCTGGAGCGCGCACGCGGCGATGCGCCGGCATCCTTTCCGGGCGCAATCGCCTCACCCTATTCCGCCGCGGCGACCTACAGCAACGGCTTTGCCTCGCTCCCAAGCCAGACCCGCCTGCCCGCCGCCGCGTCTTTGGCGGATAATGCCCAGGCGGGTTCGCGCGGGACCATGGCGGGTCTGTTGGAAAACATCTTCGCTGCCGGAATTTCCGGCGCCAGCTCTGATCGGTCCGCTCAGCATATTCAGCGCGCCTATCACCAGTTCAAGGCATTTGGATTATGACCGCCTCACCCAACGCCCCCGCTGCCGGTTCGATCACCGCCCGGCTGCACGCCGCCCCGGCGGCGATTGCACTGCCTCTCGGGATATTCGCTCTGTTTGCGTTGATGGTGCTGCCGATACCGACGCTGCTCCTCGATATGTTCTTTGTGCTCAACATCGCCATTTCGATCGCGGTGCTGATGGTCGCGCTCAATGCGCGCAAGCCGCTCGATTTCTCGTCCTTTCCCAGCGTGCTGCTGTTCGCCACCCTGCTCCGGCTCGCGCTCAATGTCGCCTCGACGCGGATCGTGCTGGTTCAAGGGCACGAGGGCGGCAATGCGGCGGGCGATGTCATCGCCAGTTTCAGCCAGTTTCTGGTCGGCGGCAATTTCGCGGTGGGGCTGTTCGTGTTCTGCATCCTGCTGATCATCAACATGATCGTCATCACCAAGGGCGCCGGGCGCGTGTCCGAGGTTTCTGCGCGGTTCGTGCTCGATGCGCTGCCGGGCAAGCAGATGGCGATCGACGCGGATATTGCCGCCGGGCTGATATCTGCCGACGAAGCGCGCACCCGCCGCCGCGAGGTTACGGTTGAGGCCGATTTCTACGGTTCGATGGATGGTGCCTCCAAATTCGTGAAGGGCGACGCGATTGCCGCACTGCTGATCCTGGGGGTAAACATCATCGCCGGATTTGCGCTGGGCATGATCAGCCACGGGATGAGCGCATCCGAAGCGGGCGAGGTCTATGTTACGCTGGCCGTCGGCGATGCTCTGGTGGCGCAGGTGCCCGCCTTGCTGTTGTCCATCGCCGCTGCGGCCATCGTCACCCGCGTGGCCGACACACGCGATCTGACCGGCCAAATTGGCGGACAATTCGCCGACCCGCGCGGCTGGTTGCCGGTTGCGATCATCCTCGCCGCGATTGGCGTGGTTCCGGCGATGCCGCAGGTCATTTTCATGCCCGCCGCCGCGATTGCGGGCGCGATCTGGTGGACTTTGCGCAAACAGGCGGCAAGACCGCCCGTGGTTGAGGCCCCGCCAGAAGACATATCGCCCGACCGCATCGACATTGCCGATGTGTCCGATCAGACGCTGGTGACAATCGAGCTGGGTTACGGGCTGGTGCATCTGGTGGACGAAGCCAAGGGCGCGCCGCTGCTGACCCGGATCACCGGCATCCGCAAACAATTGAGCCGCGATCTCGGCTTTGTCCTGCCGCAGTTCCGCATCCGCGATTCGCTTGACGCAGGCGCGAATGAATACCGGGTCACTCTGGGCGGGCTGGTGATCGTCAAAGGCGCGGTGCGGCCGGGTAAAATGCTCGCCATTGACACAGGCGATGTGCGCACCGGCCACGGCGTCACGGGCGAGGCGACCCGCGATCCCAGCTTTGATTGCCCGGCGCTGTGGATCGACCCCGGCGCGCGCGACCATGCGGTGTCCGAAGGGTTCCTGACCGTTGATCCCAGCACCGTGATCGCCACCCATGCCAATCAGGAATTGCTCGCCGCCAGCCACCAATTGCTCGGCCCCGAAGAAGTGCGCGCGCTGGTCGATGATCTGAAAGACCGCGCGCCTGCGCTGATTGAGGCGGTCCATCCCGATCCGCTCAGCCTTGCCGCGCTGACCCGTATTCTGCGCGCGCTGATCGCCGACGGAATCGCGATCAGCCATCCGCAGCCGCTGTTCACCAGTCTCGCGTTGGCGTTGCAGATGACGCAGGATTTCGATGCGCTGATCGACCGGGTGCGCGCTGATCTGGGGGCGCGGTTGATCGCGCGCATCTGCGAACCGGGAGAACGGTTGCAGGTCATCACGCTCGACGCGGCGCTCGAAGGGGCGATATTGGGCGGCATGGTTGACCCGGCCACCGGACAGCCGCTGATCGAACCCGAATGCGGCAGCATGATCGCGGCGCGGGTCAATGACTATATCGAGCAGATAAAGGCGCCCGCTGCGTTGATCGTTCAACCGCCCGCCCGCCGCGCGCTGGCGAGCCTTTTGCGGCAACGCGCAAGCCGCTGTCTGGTGCTGTCGATCAATGAACTGCCCGCAACCCAGCCGGTCGAGGTGATCGGGGTCATTGGCGGCGAACACCGCCAATTGAGCGCTCCCCCTAACCAGAGCACGCAAGCAGGAGCGATCGCCGCATGAAGCACGATCAGGCCAGTTTTTCCAGCGCGCGGCCCTATCAAACCGCCTCGCGCGCCGAGGTGGAGGACCGCGTGCGCCGGTTCCTGCCGATGGTTCACCGCGCGGCCTGGCACATCTATGGTGCCGGGCGCGAGGGGTTAGAAATCGAAGATCTGGTGCAGGCGGGCATCTTGGCGCTGACCGAATGTGCGCAGCGCCACGCCGGGCCGACCGAGGACGGCTTTGCCGCCTATGCCAAGATCCGCGCGCGCGGGGCGATGATCGACATGCTGCGCCGGCAAATGAACGACACCCGCACCGCACGCAAGAAACGCGCGCGTTATGACCGCGCAGTCGAAAGCCTGAAACAGCAGAGCGGCTGCGATCCCAGTCGCCGCGCAGTCGCCGCCGCGCTGGGCATCAGCGACACCGAATTGCTCGAAATCGAAGCTTCATCGGTCAGCGTCACCTCAATCAGCGACGAATATGACGATGCCAACACCGCCTTTGCCAGCGACGATCCCGACCCGTTCGAAATGCTCGCGGGACAACAGGACCGCGACCGGCTGGTGGCGGCCATGGTGCAATTGCCCGACCGGTTGAAACTGGTGCTGCAATTGTTCTTCGTCGAAGAATTGAACCTGACCGAAATCGCCGAGGTGCTGGAGGTCAGCGTCCCGCGCGTCCATCAATTGCGCGCCAAGGCCCTAAAAGACATGCGCAAATTGATGGACAACGCGAAATAGCTTCACGGTTTGATGCAGCGCCGCTTGGGCTCAGTCCCCATCGGCGTGGGCAGCGGCAGCGTGGGTCGCGGCTTCGGACCCGCCCGCACCGCTGGCCTCCCACCAATAGGCCCGCCGGGTCGCGGTGCCGGTGCCAACCTCGTTCAGCGTCTTGGCATCATACAATCGCCCGCCCAGCATCACCTGCACAATGTCATCCGAATTGCGAATGTCTGCGCTGGGATCGGCGCTGAGGATCAGGAGATCGGCAAGCTTGCCCACTTCGAGGCTGCCGATGTCGCGGTCCATGCCCAACGATTGCGCGGGTGCAATTGTCCCGGCCCGGAGCGCTTCGACCGGGCTCATCCCGCCGCGCGCAAAGCTCCACAGTTCCCAATGCGCATCGACCCCGGCCTGCTGACCATGCGCGCCGATGGAAACCCGGACCCCGCGCTGCGCGAGTTTGTTTGCCTCACGCGCGGAATTGTCATCGACAAATGCCCAGTCGGGGGCGGTGGTGCGCCGCCCGGTTTCCGCGAGCAGCATCCGCGGCGGAGTGTGGATCATCAATGGGTGATCGAACACGTCGGTCGCTTGCCGCCAATAAGGATCGCCCGCCAGTCCGCCATAGGTCACGTTCAGCGTCGGGGTGTAGTTGGAATTGGACTGGCTGAAGAATTGCAGCACGTCTTCATACAGCACATCGCCGGGGACATTGTGCTCGATGGTCGAATTGCCATCGGCAATCAGGTTCATGTCCATCCCGAACAGCGAGCCGCCTTCGGCGACCACCAGCATGTTTTCCGCCGCCGCCGCGCGCGCGACCATCTGGCGCTGTTCGCGCCGGGGCTGGTTGTAATTCTTGACCGAAATCCCGCCCTGCGCCCTGATCCGGCGGACATGCGCCAGCGCATCGTCATAGCTGTCGATCCGCGCATAGACGGATGGCGCCTTGGCCCCGTAGATGATTTCTCCGGTGGAGAAGATGCGCGGGCCCAGCGTTAGGCCCGCGCGCTGCCGCTCCGCTGCGGCGAACACCATGCTGGCATCGCTCGACGGATTGTGCAGCGTCGTCACGCCCAGCGCAAAGCTTTGCAGCAATGTCCAGTTTTGCTGCGGGATCAGATCGCCCACGCCGTAAGGGCCATGCGCATGGGCATCGACCAGACCGGGCATGATGGTTTGGCCGGTCGCATCGATCATGGTCGCGCCTGCCGGAATGGCGACATCGCCCGCTGCACCGACGGCTTTGATCCGGTCGCCTTCGATCACGATCACGCCATTGTCGATCGCGCCGGGGTCTGCCCGGTCCAGCGTTGCCGCCATCGTCAGAATGCGCGCGCCGGTGATCGCCACTGTTCCGCTCGGCTTGTCGGCGCTAACCGTCAGCGCCATCGAAATGCCGGTTTCGGGCGGAGTGTAGCCCTGCTCCTCTTCATCCTCGCCTGCCGGAGCGCTGCGGAAGAAATCGGCGACCTGCGCCTGATGCAATTGCGCGCCGATGGACCAGAACAGGGTTTGCCCGCCGTTTGCCCAGCCAATGTAATCCGCCCCGCCTTCGCTAACCTTGGTCACGGGCAAGGCCCCGCCGCTTTCGCTGACGCTGACCGGCTTGCCGCCGGGGATCAGCGGCATGGCGAAAACTTCGTAATTCTGGCGGAATGCCACGGTCAGCCCATCGGGCGAGACGCGGAAATCATTGGCCAGATCGCCGGTCACATGGATGCGCCGCCGCTCTCCATCAAGATCGGCGGAAACCAGCGCGAGATTCTCGCCCTCGCTCGCCGTCATGAAGATCCGGTCGCTTTGCGCGCCGAATTGCGGGTTGGAGCCCGAACGGCTGATCCGCGCATGCACGCCGCCGCTGACCGGCACCATATAGATACCGGTGTCTTCGGAATATTCGGCCGATGTCAGATAGCCGCCGCTGCGTTTTTCATAGACGATGCTGCGGCCATCGGGGGAAAATGCGAGGTCGGCGTAATGCCCCGGCACATCGGTGACCACGCGCGGATTGGCACCATTGGCGTCCGCCACGATGATCCGCCCCAGCGTCTCATCGGTCCATTCGACATAGGCCAGCATGCTGCCGTCGCGGCTGAAGGCGGGGAACGCCTCCAGCGCGTCACTCGCCCCAGTCAAGGGGCGCGGCGCATCGCGGCCCCTTGCGGATTTGGTGTAGAGCCGCCCCAGGCTTTCAAACACCACCCGCGTCCCGTCGGGGGATAGCTGGCCAAAGCGCGGCATGGTGGTGACAAAATTGTCGGGCGCAACCTCAATCACCGGATGCGGCGCATCGGCCACTCCGCGCGTGTCGTCGATGGCAAAGGGGATCACCGCATGGCCCGTCCCGTCGCGGCCAATGCGGTTCAATTTGCCGCCCGCCCAGAACACGATCGCTCCGCTATCGGGGGTCCAGGCGATGTTGGGATAGACCCCGTAAACCGCCCAGGTTTCCTGCAGATCAAGGTCGAGCGCGCCATAGATCATCCGCTCACGCCCGCTGGCGATGTCCTTTATCCAAAGCTGGCTGGCATCCTTGTCGCGCCGGATAAAGGCGATCTCTGTGCCATCGGGCGAAGGCGCGGGACGCACCGCGCCGCCATATCCGTCTACCGCCGTGGTGACCTCTCCGGTCGCCAGATCGTGCCGCTCAATCGCAAAAATGCCGGTCTGCGAATCCTGCGCATAAATGAAAGTGTTTCCCGGCGTGGTGTTGCGGGTGTAGTAGATCGCGCTACCATCGGCAGAGAAAACCGGCTCGCCCAGCTCTTTCTGCTGGCTCTCGTTCGCGCGTTCGACCACCGCGACCCCGCCGCCGCCAGAGACGTGATACATCCAGATTTCGCCGGTGCCCGCGCTGCGCTGCGTGGTGAAATGTTTCTTGGCGATGATAAAGCGCCCGTCGGGCGACCATGATGGCTGATTGAGCAGGCGGAAATCTTCATCCGTGACCTGCCGCATGTCAGAGCCATCGGCGTTCATCACCCACACATTGTCGCCGCCGCCCCGATCCGAAGTGAACGCAATGCGGTTGCCATCGGGGGAAAAGCGCGGCTGCACTTCCCACGCAAGGCCCGAAGCAATGCGCCGGGGCGTCCCGCCCGCAATCGGCATAGTGTAGATATCGCCCAGCACGGTGAAGGCGAGCGTGCGCCCGTCAGGCGAGACATCGACATCCATCCAGGTGGCTTCGTCGGTCTGGATCGGCACCTGCTCGATGGTGGCACCGCGCGGCGCGGTAACATCCCAGCCCTCTTCCGTGTCATCCTCAGCCAGCGCCAGCGAAGGCGCGGCGAGCATGGTGCAGGCAAGCAGGGTTGCGGTGAAACGGCGCATATTCAGTATCTCCCTCGTTTGGCGCAGAAGACTAGCGGGGCGAAATATTATTGCTAGGGGCCGCAAACGTCGTTGGTCGAATTCGATTGCATCTTGTCGCGGATCACATCCCAGATTTCGGTCCAAAGCTGGTCGTGATAGCTGCCGAATAGGTAAAGCGCGGCGTCACTGATGCGTCGCCCGGGAGCGCTCAAAGAGCGCGGGCGACCGTAGCTTCCATTCCAGTAATCAACACTGATGTCAGCAGCCAGATACGCCATTTCTTCAGGGTAACGCTCTATGACAAAATCAGCGATGAGATCATTGCGAAGTGCAGGATCAACGCCGCAGTTCTCCTGCAATGCAACAGAAGTCTGGGAGCTACGAGATTTCCAATCTAGATATGGCCTCTCTTGCCGCGACATCCATTGGTTGTAGTCAACCTGCGATAAAGAGGCCTTACCAGATCTAGCGCGTGCGTCCTGCCAAACGTGAAACTGCAAGATCTTCGCCGCAAGGTCTTGTGCATCCGGTCCAAGCCTCTCGATTTCGTTGTCGATTTTCCAGAGAGGGTGCGCGGGATCGCTATTGCTCCTTGCAGCGGATTTGACATCATACAGCGCAATTACTTGATCGAGCCCCGCCAGGTCTATGAACATGATCTCCCATTTGATATCGACCATTAATGAGCTGATCTCGGCCCAGTCTGAATAATGCTCGAGAAAATCCTCTCGAACAGAATTTGGGAGCAGTTTCTCCACCTGTTTGAGAAGCGCGGTATCGATAGGCATTGATCTATCGTACGATTGAACCGCTAAGAACTGGATAAAGTCGCGCCAAACATCCCCCGCATCTCATCTTTTCGGGGCCCCAGATACCCGAACAGATACGCCCCCACCTTACGCATCTGAATCTCTTCGCTGCCTTCTGTGATCCGATATCGACGGTGGTGGCGGTAGATATGTTCGAAGGGCTTATGCCGCGAATAGCCGATGCCGCCGTGGACCTGCATCGCGCGGTCCGCCGCCTCACACACCAGCCGGTTCGCCCAGTAATTGCACATGCTGACCTTGTCGGAGATCGTGCGCTCAATCTGTTCGTGGGGCATATTGTCCATCTCCCACGCGGTTTTGAAAATCAGCAACCGTAGCATTTCCGCCTGCGTCGCCAGCTCAACCAGCGGGAATTGAATGCCCTGATTGCGCGCCAATTCCTCGCCAAAGGGCTTGCGGGTGCGGGCGTATTTCACGCTTTCGTCGATGCAATAGAGCGCCGCGCCGCAGCTGCTCGCCGCCTGCCGGATGCGGTTCTGGTGGACGAAGCTTTGCGCCAGAGCGAGGCCGCGCCCTTCAACGCCGAGCATCGCGCTGTCCGGCACCCAGACATTGGTGACACTAAGGCGCGGGTGATCGGTGGGCATGTTGAAGGTCCACATCCATTCCTCGATCTTCAGCCCCTCGGTGGGATTGGGGACCAGTAGGCAGGTGATCCCGCTTGACGAACCCGCCTTGCCCGAAGTGCGGCAAAACATCGCGCAATGGGTGGCGACGTGCATGCCGGTGATCCACATCTTCTCGCCATCGATCCGCCAGCCATCGACCCCATCGCGCGTCTCGCGCACCGCGACCGTCTCCATGTGGGTGGCGTCCGATCCGTGGTCGGGTTCGGTCAGTCCAAAGGCGACACGGCGCGTGCGTTCAAACCCGCCGGTGATGAATTCGGCTTTCTGCTCCTCGGTCCCCCACTGGTCGAACATGGCGACGAAGGGGAAGTTGCCGACGATGGAGTGCTCGTTCTGGAGATCGTTGTGGAGGCCGAGGCCTTGCCGCGCAAAGTGTTCGCGGATCACTGCCATCCAGAGGTTCGAGCCGTCCTTGCCGCCATAGCGCTTGGGCGCGGAGAAGCGCCAATGGCCCGCCTTATCCGAGCGGCGGGTGGCTTCCTTGAGCAGTTCCTCCCAATCGTGCCGGGGCAAGCCGCCCGCCTCGAAATCCGTGCGCGCATATTCGCGGCGGTGGTCGAAGAAGCGGATGTTGTCGTCTTGGTTCTCAAGCGGCTTGATCTCGGCGGCGATGAAGGCGTCGAGCTCGTCGAGATAGACTTGCAGGTCGGCGGGAATTGCGAAGTCCATTATTCGATCACCTCTTTTGATTCGCTCCACAAGGCCCGCGCCACTGCGAGTGCAGGATATTTGGGCGAGTCGGCTGACACCTTGTCTAACGCATCCTGACGGAGGCCCTTCAGAACTTCGGGTGTAGACAGTGATGTCGAACCACGCAGAAAGGAGTCCGCCTGAGCTGGGTTTTCGTAGTTTTGTGTAGGTTCAAGTTCGCGAGCGATCATGCCTAAGGCATTGCGAGCCACGGCGAGCTGAAACCTGTCATGGCCCTTGACCTGTTCCTTCAGCGTGACGAGCCACTCAGAGACGGCGGTGGCAATCTCCGCGCGATCCGCCTCGCCCTTGCGGGGAGCCCGCTTCCAAAGAGGGTCGAGCGGCCGCTCCCGCTCTTCCTCCGGCGCGTCCTCCTCCAGCAACAGCAGCAGATCGAGTTCCTGCTCGCTCGTGCGACGCGAGATCACCACGCGCTCCAGCATCCGGTCCGCCCCCGAGCGCCATTGCGCCGCCATCTTGAGGCAGCCCAAGGCCCACCACACGGTGCGGTAGATCGTCCAGAAGCGGAAGCGCTCGCGGTCGACCGTCACCCCTGCCTCGGCTTCATAGGCAGCGAAGTAGTCCGCGATGCTCCCCAGCCCCAGCGCAGGGCGGTCGTAGCGGTGGAAGCGCCACACGGCCATGCAGCCGAACGCCAGATCCTCGTGAGGATCGCCGAAGTGCGCCAGTTCCCAGTCGAGCACGCCCGTGAGCCTGCCCGGAGCCTCGGCCAGAAGATTGCCCATGCGATAATCGCCGTGGATCAGAACGGGCGCGCACGGGTCGGGACAATTGTCCTCCATCCACTTGAGCCCCAGCGCGATAATCGGACGGTCGCCGCCCGCTTCCTCGAACTGTTGACGCAGGTCCGCGATGGCGGCGCGGTAATTCATCACCGGCACCGCCTCGGGCACGGCACCGGGGCGGATCGAGTGTATCCGCGCCAGATCGCGCGCGGCCTGACGCAGCAGTGCGTCAGCCTCGTCGAACAGCAGAATCTCCTTGGGGTTCGGCGTCCCCGGCAGCGCGCGCATCACAAAGCCCGAACCGATGCCGTCGTCCGGCCCAAGCACCGCCACCACTTCCGGCGCGGTTACGCCCCGCGCGCGCGCCGCTTCGATCACCGCCGCCTCGACCTCGTGGCCGTAGGGCCGCCCTTCCATGAAGGCGAGAGAAGGCGCACGGCGCAGGACAAAACCCTCGTCTGCGCAGGCAAACCGCCAGCTCTCCATGGTCGCCCCGCCCGTCAGCCGGGCCAAACCGGACGGCGGAGAAAGGCCGACGCGCGAACACACGCGCGCCAGCCCTTCGATCAGTTGATAAGGAGTTGCGTCGCCCACTTACTTACGCAGGCACGTTGTCCTTCTTCACCGTGATGACCTGAGGATAGGTGAATTCCTTCAGCCCTTCCTTGCCATATTCCGCGCCAAAGCCCGATTGCTTGTGCCCGCCAAACGGGGTGAAGGGCGACAGGTGCAGGAATTCATTGACCCACACCGTGCCGGTTTCAAGCTGCTCGGCAATTTCGACGCCCTTGTCCGGGTTGGCGGTCCACACCGCCCCGGCCAGCCCATATTCGGACGCATTGGCGCGGGCGATGGCTTCTTCTTCGGTCTTGAATTTCATCAAAGGCATGACCGGGCCAAACTGCTCCTCGGCCACGATCCGCGCGTCTTCGGGCGGGTTGTCGAGAATCGTGATCGGCACGTAATATCCGGTGCCCGAAGGATCGGCGTTCCCGCCGGTCAGGAATTTGTAGCCGTTGTCCTTGGCGTCCTGGATCAGTTCAAGCACGCGGTCATATTGCTTCTTGTTCTGGATCGGACCGACCCCGGTGCCCTGCTGCGCGCCGTCGCCAACGACCACGGTCTTGGCATAATCGGCGATAGCGGTGGACAGTTCGTCATAGATGTCTTCGTGGATATAGATGCGTTTCGCCGCGACGCAGATTTGTCCGGCGTTGGAAAAGCTCGACCAGAACAATTGCTCGGCGACCTTTTTCGGATCGGCATCGGGCAACACGATCGAGGCGTCATTGCCGCCGAGTTCCAGCGTGATCCGCTTGAGATCGGCGCTGGCGCCTTCCATGATCTTTTTGCCCGTCGCGGTCGAGCCGGTGAAGGTGATCTTGTCGATATCGGGATGCGCGGTGATCAGCGGGCCAAGGCTGTCTTCGCCGGTGATGATGTTGACCACGCCCGCGGGCACTTTTTCTGCGATCAGTTCGGCGATGCGCAGCGTGGTGAGCGGGGTGAAGGGCGAAGGTTTCAGCACGATGGTGCAGCCCGAAAGCATGGCAGGCACGATTTTCTGGATCGCCATCATCACCGGGAAATTCCACGGCACGATCCCGCCGACCACGCCCACCGGCACCCGGCGCGTGCGCGACAGGCGGGTGTCGCTGTCCTCGTTGATTTCATCTTCGAGGCTGAGCGTGGACTGCGCCGCGCTCATCCCGGCGGCGCCGTAAATTTCGCCCTTGGCCTGTTCGTGCGGCTTGCCCTGCTCGCTGGTCAGCAGCCGGTAAAGCTCGTCGGCGTTTTCCTTGATCGCGCCCGAAATCGCCATGATCGCGGCGCGGCGTTCCTCAATCGAAGTTTTCTTCCAAGTCTTGAACGCGGCGCGCGCGGCGGCGACGGCATTGTCCAGTTCATCCTTGCCGCAGGCCGGGACCTGACCAACCACCTGTTCATTGGCGGGATTGATCACATCGAGCCATTGGCCGTTGTCGACCATCTCGCCATTGATGAGGTTCTTGTACTGGGTGACCATGATATTCTCTCCCGAATCCGTAAAGGGGTTTGGCTCTCGCGCACCAAAGTGGACCTTCATGCGCGAAAATCAATTGCGATTGCGCCGTTGACTTTAAGTCTTGCGCCAGAGCGCCGCTCCTATCAGTTGCGCTATGCAACGCGGTCGTTATGCCGCATTCCAACAGGAGAGCCCGCCCCTATGCCCAAAGATTCGTCCGAGGCCGCACCCGACGCAAAACCCGATTTCATTATCTACGGCAGCCCCGTTTCGCCATTCGCGCGCAAGGTTGCGGCAGTGGCAATCGAAAAAGATGTGCCGTTCGATATTGAGGCGGTGAATGTGTTCGATCCGCCCGAATGGTTCCGCGCGATTTCCCCGATGAAGCGTATTCCGGTGCTGCGCGACCGCTCGATTGCCGCCGAAGGGCCCGAAGGGACAATCGCCGACAGTTCGGCAATCTGTGCCTATATCGAACGCAAACACCCTGCACCGACGCTTTATTGCAGCGATGCCTTTGACCACGGCAGGGCGCTGATGATTGAAGAATATGCCGACACCACGCTCGCCATGACAGGCGGTCTCGGCATTTTTCGCCCGATCTTCTTCGCAGTGAGCAAGGGCGAAGAAGCCGACCTCGCCACCGCGCGCGCCACCTGGAACGAAAAAATGCCGCCGATCCTCACCTATCTCGATGCCGAGTTAAACGGACGCAGCTTCTATGCCGGAGATGCGGTCTCGATTGCGGACATTTCGGTCACCTGCATCCTGATGCAGATCGCGCTGGTCGCCGAAATGCCGCTCGGCGATTATCCCGCGCTGGCCGCGCATTTTGGCCGCATGACCGCGCGCGCTTCGATCGCCGGACCCTTTGCCAAGGCCGACCGCGCGATCCGCAAGGCCTTGCCCGAGCGCTTGGACCTGACCTAAGGGGCTGAACGGGCAGATAAAGGGAAGCGCGCGGACGAACATGGCCAAGGATTGGTGCATCGGGATCATCGGAGGCTCTGGCCTCTACAATATCGAGGGGATCGAGGATGAGCAGTGGCTCATGATCGACACCCCGTGGGGCGACCCTTCCGATGAAATCCTGTGCGGGCGGATTGGCCATGTGAAGGTGCGGTTTCTGCCGCGCCACGGACGCGGCCACCCGATCAGCCCGAGCGAACTGAACTCGCGCGCCAATATCGATGCGCTCAAACGTGCCGGCTGCACCGATATTCTGGCGATTTCCGCGGTCGGTTCCTTGCGCGAAGAGATCGAGCCGGGACGCTTTGCGATTGTCGAACAATTCATCGACAACACCCGCCACCGCCCCAGCACTTTCTTCACCAGCGGGTTTGTCACACATGTCTCGATGGCCGATCCGGTGTGCCCTCGGCTATCGCAAATGGCGGCCAAGGCGATCACCGCTTGCAAGGGCAAGGTGGCGACCGGCGCGACCTATCTGGCGATGGAAGGCCCGCAATTTTCGACCCGCGCCGAAAGCCGGATGTATCAGGCCTGGGGCGCGGACATAATCGGAATGACCGGAGTGCCAGAGGCGAAACTGGCACGCGAGGCAGAGCTGCCTTATGCGCTGATCGGGATGAGCACCGATTACGATTGCTGGCGCGAAGGCGAGGACGCCGTCGACGTCGCGCAGGTGGTCGCGCAGATGCAGGAGAACAGCCAGCTGGCGCGCGAGACGGTGCTGAAATTCATCGAAAACCTGCCCAAAACCCGCAGCGCATCGCCGATCGACACCTGCCTCGACAACGCAGTCATCACCGCGCCTGATGAACACGACCCCGCGCTCATGGCAAAACTGGACGCGGTGGCCGGGCGGTTGTTGGGGTAGCGACGAAAGGCGGTTTTGGCGGTTTCGCCGTCAAAAGCAGACTTTCTGCTTGCGACCCCAAATCTGCCCTCTGCCTTATCGTCGCCCCGGGCTTGACCCGGGGTCCCACTTATTCTTCACTCCGGCGATGGATCACGAGAACACCGGGGGCTGGGTTTACATCATGGCCGACCGCTATCGCGGCACGATGTATGTCGGGGTTACCGCTGATCTGACCTTCAGGATCAGCCAGCACCGCGAAGGGACAGGGTCTGATTTCTGCGCGCGTTACGAATTGAAAAGACTGGTTTGGGCGGAGCGATGTGAAGCAATCGAATCTGCGATTGCCCATGAAAAGCGCCTCAAGCGCTGGCGCCGCCAGTGGAAGTTTGAACTGATCGAAAAGGCCAATCCGGAGTGGAATGATGTGTTCGCATCTTTGGCCTGAAAATCTCGAAGAAAGCGGGACCCCGGGTCAAGCCCGGGGCGACGGGATGGCAAAAACCCACCGCAATTCCAGCCATCCACCTGCATCCCAGCCCAACCCGATACCCGCCGCAGCCCCTACCCCTCTTTCCACCGCCCTTTCAGCGGTTCAAACCGGTCCACGCGGATGGATTGCCAGACGCCGCCGGTCAGATAGGGGTCGTCGTTGACGGTCGCGCGCGCGGCGGTTTCGTCTTCGGCTTCGATGATCAGCAGCGATCCGACGAATTCGCCCTTGGCATTGGTGAGCGGTCCGGCGACGCGGTAATTCTCATTATGCGCGGCCATGAATTCGCGCTGCGCCTTTAGGTGGCGTTCGCGCAATTCAGTGTTGAGTTCGCCGTCGCGGCAATAGAAACAATATAGCGGCATGGCGGTGGCTCCTGCATTCTGCGCCTGGGCAATGCGATAACACAGCGCTCCGCCTGCGCAAACGGGACTCGCGCCAGACGGGGCAGCCGGGGCAGAGGCCGACTTCGCTTGAACATGAAGCCGCACGGGTCCAAATGCGGGGTTTCCCATCGAATCCGGCCAAAGGACAATCCCTCCCCGTGACCACGCCGAACCTGCCCCGCGGCACCGCCAATTACCTTGACCGTGCCCCCTTGCGCCGCGCCTATCGCGCCGAAGAAGAAGCCTGCGTGGCAGAACGGTTGGAACAGGCGGCCCCCGCCAGCCGGGTCAGCACCAATGCGGCGGCGTTGGCGATCAACCTGATCGAAGGCGCGCGCAGCCACAAGGCATCGGGCGTCGACGCCTTTCTGCAGCAATATGGGCTCGACACCGAAGAGGGCATCGCGCTGATGTGCTTGGCTGAGGCTTTGCTGCGCGTGCCCGACGATGACACCGCCGATGCGCTGATCAGGGACAAGATTGGCGAAATCGACTGGGGCGAACATCTTGGCGAAAGCTCCTCGACCTTCGTGAACGCCGCAACCTTTTCGCTGATGCTGACCGGCGAGGTGCTGGACCCGCCAGAGGCGCATCAGCGCGGCATGGGCAGCACGCTCAAACGCACGATGAACCGGCTGGGCGAACCGGTGATCCGCAAGGCGACGCTTCAGGCGATGCGCATTCTGGGCGGGCAATTTGTGTTCGGGCGGACCATCGAAGAGGCGCTGAAACGCGCCAGGCCCGAACGCGCCAAGGGGCTGACTCACAGTTTCGACATGCTCGGCGAAGCGGCCATGACCTTTGCCGATGCGGAGAAATACCGGCTGGCCTATGAAGGCGCGATTGAGCGGCTGGCGCGCGAAACCTCTGGCAACGTTGGCACCTCGCCCGGCATTTCGGTGAAGCTGTCCGCGCTCCACCCGAAATACACCCACTTCCATGCGGTGCAGGCGCATGACGAGATCGTGCCCATCGTGCGCGGGCTGGCGGTGAAGGCGCGCGACGCCAACATGCATTTCACCGTGGACGCCGAAGAGGCCGAACGGCTCGAAGTGTCGCTCGACATCATCGAAACGCTGGTGGCAGACGATGATCTGTTCACCCGCGCCGATGGATCGCGCTGGGATGGCTTTGGCCTCGCCATTCAGGCCTATCAGAAACGCGGCCTGCCGCTGTGCGACTGGACCGCGAAGCTGGCGCGGCGGCACGGACGCAAATTGTTCGTGCGGTTGGTAAAGGGCGCCTATTGGGACAGCGAGATCAAGCTGTCGCAGGTCGGCGGGTATGATGATTACCCGGTCTTCACCCGCAAGGTTGCCACCGATGTCTCCTATCTCGCCTGCGCGGCGCGGTTGTTTGAACATGACGACGCGATTTACCCCGCGTTCGCCACCCACAACGCCTACACCGTGGCGGTGGTCAAGGAGCTTTCAGCCGGACGTCCGTTCGAATTTCAGCGGCTGCACGGAATGGGCGAGGAGGTTTACGAGGCGCTCCACCGGATCGAAGGGAACTCCCCCACCCCCGTGCGGATCTATGCGCCGGTCGGCGGGCACAAGGAATTGCTCGCCTATCTGGTGCGCCGCCTGCTCGAAAACGGGGCCAACACCAGTTTCGTCAACCGTATGGGCGATGCCGAGGTTCCGGCGAGCGAACTGGTGGGCGATCCGGTGGCAGAGCTTGCCGCGCTGTCCCCGCGCCGCAATCCAGCGATAGTTTTGCCCAAGGATATTCTCGGAGCGCGGATCAACAGCGCGGGCGTCGATCTGTCCGATCCGCTGGTGATCGAACCGCTGCAGGCGCGGCTGGCGGATCTTGCCGACCTGCACTGGCGCGCCGAGCCGACCTTTCCGGCGGAAACGCCCGGCGAAATCGCTCCCATCACCATGCCGCACGATCTCTTGGCGAAAGTCGGCACGCGCCGCGATGCGACGGCGGAGGAGGTTGATGCCGCCTTTACCCGCGCCGCTGCGATCCAGCCCGGCTGGGATGCGCTGGGCGGCGATAGGCGCGCGTTGCTGCTGGAGGAAGCCGCCGATCTGTTTGAGGCGCACACCGACGAATTCCTCAGCCTGTGTCAGCGCGAGGCGGGCAAGACCCTGCTCGACGGGGTCGCCGAAGTGCGCGAGGCGGTGGATTTCCTGCGCTATTACGCATCAGAGGCGCGGCGGCAGTTTGCCCGCCCGATCCATCTGCCCGGCCCAACGGGTGAGGAGAATACGCTGTCGATGCACGGGCGCGGGGTGTTTGCGACGATTTCTCCGTGGAACTTCCCGCTCGCAATCTTCACCGGCATGGCTTCGGCGGCGCTGGCGGCGGGCAATGCGGTGATCGCCAAGCCTGCCGAACAGACCCCGCTGATCGCCGCACTGGCAGTGAAATTGTGCCACGAAGCCGGCATCCCGCCCGAGGCGCTGCAACTTATGCCCGGCGCGGGCGATGTCGGGCAGATGATCACCGCCGACCCGCGGCTGGCGGGAGTCGCCTTCACCGGATCGACCGAGACCGCGCAGGCGATCAACCGCAGCCTTGCGGGCCGCGATGGACCAATCGCCACTCTGATTGCGGAAACCGGCGGGCAAAACGCGATGATCGTCGATTCCAGTGCGCTGCCCGAACAGGTGGTGCGCGATGTGCTCGCCAGCGCGTTTCAGAGCGCGGGACAACGCTGTTCGGCCTTGCGCGTGCTCTATCTGCAAGAGGATGTCGCGGATGAAATGCTGGCGATGATCCGCGGCGGGTTTGAGGCGCTGCACATTGGCGACCCGGCGATTATCGCCACCGATGTCGGCCCGGTGATCGACCCGGATGCACAGGCAGCGCTGGAACGCCATGTCGCCCGGCGCGAGGCGTCCGGCCATCAGGTCTGGCGGCGCGAACTGGACGCATCCACCCTCAAGGGCTGCTTCGTCGCGCCGACGATCATGGAAATCGGCTCGATCCTCGACTTGAAGCGCGAGAATTTCGGCCCCGTGCTGCATGTTGCGCGGTTCCGATCGGATCAGCTTGGGCAAGTGGTGGAGGATATCAACGCTGCCGGATACGGGCTGACGCTGGGCCTGCACAGCCGCATCGAGGAAACCCGCAGATTTGTGCAGGCGCGCGCGCGGGTCGGCAATTTCTACGTCAACCGCAACCAGATCGGGGCGATCGTCGAAAGCCAGCCGTTTGGCGGCGAGGGGTTGTCGGGCACCGGGCCCAAGGCAGGCGGGCCGCATTACCTCGCTCGCTTTGCCACAGAGCGGGTGATGTGCATCGACACCACAGCGGCAGGCGGCAATGCAACATTGCTGGCAAGCCTTTAAGCGGTCTTGAAATCAGCAGGATTTGCGCGATACATCCAGCCGCATGATTCATCGCCTGTCCCGCCTTGCCGTCCACCTCTTTGCGCTGATCGCCCTGATGTGGAGCGGGGCGGCGATGGCCGAGGTGCAGATCCACTTTCACTCATTCAACGGATCGGTGCTGCTTGGACGCTATCCGCACACTTTCATCGTGCTCGACGGGACGCTGTCGAGCGGCCAGGTGGTGAACGAGAATTACGGCTTTTCCGCGCGCCGCGCCACCACCGAAGTGCTCAGCGGGCCGGTCGAACACATGGTTCTGGCCGAGAGCGAGCGCAATGTGCGCCGCACCAACCGCCATTTCTCGCTGACGATCAGCGATGCACAATACCGCCGGATCATCGCCGAAGTGCAGCGCTGGCAGAATGCGCCGGGCAAATATTACGACCTCGAAACGCGCAATTGCATCCATTTCGTGGGCGAGATGGCGCGCATCCTCGGCCTCCGCGTCGAATATCCCGGCGACATGCTGCGCCGCCCCAAGAAATGGCTGAACCACATCACCGCGCTCAACCCGCAATTGGGCGCGCGGGCGATTGATTAAAACGCTTTTCGACCACTTTGGCCAACCACTTTGAATCGCGAGACGCTGGCTAGCAGAAGACTCCCACATCTAAATTCTCACCCCGCTTGCCGCCCGGCGCGCAATCGTGAATCACGCCTGCATGGCGATTCTTTCAGATAAATGGATTCGTGAACAAGCGCAGACCAAGGGCATGATCGAGCCTTTTGTTGAGGCGCAGCGGCGTGAGGGCGTGATCTCCTTCGGCCTCTCCTCCTATGGTTATGACGCGCGGGTGGCGAGCGAGTTCAAGATTTTCACCAACGTCAATTCGGCGACGGTCGATCCCAAGAAATTCGACGCAGACAGTCTTGTCGACCGCGAGACGGATGTCTGCATCATCCCGCCCAATTCCTTTGCGCTGGCCCGCACGGTCGAATATTTCCGCGTGCCAGAGGATGTGCTCGTCATCTGTCTGGGCAAAAGCACCTATGCGCGCTGCGGGATCATCGTCAACGTGACCCCGCTGGAGCCGGGCTGGGAAGGGCATGTGACGCTGGAATTTTCCAACACCACGCCCTTGCCCGCCAAAATCTACGCCAACGAAGGCGCGTGCCAGTTCCTGTTCCTCAAAGGCAACGAACGCTGCGAGACCAGCTACAAGGACCGCGCAGGCAAATATATGGGCCAGCGCGGAGTGACGCTACCAAGGCTTTAGGGGCGAAGCTTTAGGGGAAGGGCTTTAGGCTTGCGATTGCAAGGGTTTGAGCGGCGGCATTGTGCTGTCTGCGAAGAAGCAGTCGGGCGCGTGGCGACCCTATTGCTGCCACGAAATCCTTTGCAACCCCCGCTCAGCCTGAGCCTGTCGAAGGCCGCGCACTGACATCGC